>JAJTHR010000171.1 GCA_021298935.1 Parachlamydia sp.
AAGTATGAGAAGAGAGATTCAACATTGGGAAAGCTGTCGTAATGAGCAAAACCGGAAGGTAGATTGGCAATTTCGTACAGAGGATGCGCGTATAAAATTGAAAAAATTATATCCATCAACTGAAAGTTGATGGAGCACTAGCTAGCCTTTCAAGACCTTTTTGATGCGCATGGATGGAACCCAAATTTAAAAAACGAAGTGTAAATCGATTGAACCGTTCAATCAACTGAGGAACATTTTGAATTAATTCACCGTAATAAAAAGCCAAGTTAAAGAATTCCAACCAATAGCGATCTTCCTGGTTGCAATAGGAGGGGATCCATTGGATAACTTTTTGGTAGCACTTGACAGCAGCGGGTTCGCGGCAGGTAAAGATGGATGTTTCAATCAATTCCAAAAGGGTTTGACAAAGGTACTCGCAGCAGAGTGCGGCCGCTTCCGGTTCCCTTTCTTTCATTAAGGCATTCAACCAGCGAATGAAATACTGAAGTAGTATCTTTTTTTCTTCTTCATTAGCCGGTTTAATGTGAATAAGAAGAAAATTGTAAAATCCCACAAGAGTGCCCTTTTCCGGTTTCTTAAGCGTCCTATCCGTGTCGTAAGAAGGATATTCGATTTCGCTGCGTAGGACTTCCGGCATGAGTTGAGTCAATCTTTTGGCAAACTGGCTCTCAAAGCTGCCGTCTTGCAGGGTTAAGTGGTGCACAACAATTTCAAAGCAAAGCTGCAAGTAATGGGAAGTAAAGGCGTGGCATGCCTGCTTCCCTAATTGGCAATAGGCTTCCCAACTTATTTCATATAGGGAATTGAGAACCCTTTCCAAATTTTTTTTAGCAAGCGGCGGAAGTTCCTGCTCTTTTGGCAGGAAGGAGACTGTCTTTTCATACAGGCAGTGTAATAACGTTTGTTTATGAGCGACAGCTAAAGGATAGCGGATGCAGGCGCGGCCGATTTTTTCAGCCAGGGCAGCGAGCTCTTTCCATTGGGTTTCTTTATAGGATCCTTCCCATTGCTCGAGGATTCGTATGGCTGAAAGAAGGGCGCTTGGGGTATCGTATGCAATCATTTTATTGATCAGCCCTTTCGTGGTTGAATGAATAAGGCTTTCTGCAACAAAAAGATTGGGTATTTGTAGATTTAGATAGATATTGTATTTAACGATGCAACCAAGATTGTCTTTAAAGACATTTTTATTATAAGCCTCAAGGAAAAGAATTTTTAAATCATTTTGAAAATTGAAATTGATAGTCTCGGGATCGTTTTGATAAAAGAATTGGAATGTGGCAACTTCTTGTATAGGGGGCAAAGGCCAGCAAAAAACAAGCGCCTCCATTGAATCTAGAACAGCTAGGGCTGTCGCTTTTCCCTCGCTAAATTTGTTTGCTAAAATATGACAGTAGTTGAGGAAGGCCGTTTGTATTAAATAAGAGCATTTGTGTTTTTTCCATTGATTTAAACACAAGCCCAAGTACTTTGGCCGGGATTTTTTTATTTTTTCATGATGGGAAAGATGAATGATCGCCTGAAAGGAGGTATTAAACTTTTCAAGGCTGGTATGAGGGCCTGCAGTAAAAGGGATTGTGAAATTGACCGCTTGCTCAATGTGCCTTTCCAGGCTTTCAGGGCACGGCTGAAGAGAAGGCAGCCACCGTTGGTAAATTTTAATCGCTCTGAGAGGATGGGCTTCTTTAAGCAGTGCAGGCAATCGGTTGAGATAAGCTTCAATCAGGTTGATTTGCTGTCGTTGCGACAACTCCATCCCTTTTATTATTTTATCCAGCACCTCTTCCCCTTCTTTCACCAATTCGAGGGGCATATGTTTAAAGGCCTCCGGCAATAATTTAAGAACCGTAGATTTTACAGTTTGTAAGTCTTTCAGGCTTCCGTTTATTAATATTTTGTCGAGGGTGGGTAAAATAAAGGGGATAAGAAGTGGATCAAATTTTTTAAAAGCGGAAAGAATGCGGATCATTGAATTATTCGGATAATCAGGCGAAGAAATAATTCTTTTAAATAGCCCCTCTGCATATTCATAGCTCTTTAATTTATAGGACTGGATCATGCATTTTTCGATAGCGGCAGGAAGAAAAGGGGAAACTTTAATGGATTCATTACCAATGATGTCACAGGTTTGATGAATAAGAGTGCATATTTTTGGCAAAATTTCCTTGTCGACACCTTTCAATAAATAGTGGATAAAAGCTTTTTGGCACTCTACCTTTAATGAGGGAAATCTTTCTCCTATTTTTTCTTTTTCAATCAGAAGGGAATTGTATTTTTTTTCATCCAAATTCTTTAAAGAAAGTCTTGAGAGCTCTTTTTGGAGCCCTTCTATACAAAATTCAAAGGGAAATTGATCTAAAAAGGGCAAGAGAATTAAATCGCTTTTGCATAAAAGTTGAGCGGGATAGTACCAATCTCCCTGCTCTAAAGAAACTAGAGGCCCCCTATCAATGAAAAGTTGGGCGGCTGTTGTTAAAGTGTCAGGGGAGCATTTCAGGGATATATTGGAAAGAAATAATATCCAAAGATTCTTGTCCTTAAAAGTGTAGGTTTCGAATAATTCGATCATTATTTCTGTTTCTGACTCAGTTAATTCACCCTGCTCCAAATGATCCTTTAAAGCCTTTTCAGCCAAGGGATATAAATCATCTAGAAAATGGCAAGCTTGAGGGGCGAGAAAAAGGGCTTTTTTTCTGGCCAACGGGGCAATTGAAGAAAGTTCACGGGCTGCCTCAATCCATCTATTCTGATATCCGCTGATCTGAGAAGGAACTTGAATCGAACTCAAGAAATCAAAATTTTCGGACCGATTTTTTAGTTGCTCCAGGCAATTGATGAGCAGCTGACTGTCGACTTCAGACCCATTAGTAAGTAAGATCTTTAACAGTTTTGAAGCCTGTCTGGCATAGGGCAAATCGTTGTGTTGAAGCAGCTCGCCGATGTAGCGTTTCAAAGCCGGAAAATCGTCCGACAAAATATTTTTTGGAAAGACGAGTTGGAAAAGAAACCACCTTTCGTTAAAAGCATTGTCTAGATTGAGAAAATAAGTATGCATTTCTTCAAGGTTTGAAGGAAGGGGGGAGATGTTGCAGGCATGCAAGGTTTTGAGAATTTGCAAAGCAGCATGATATTTTTTATTTTCGACCAGGAGAGTCAGGAGTTCATTTTGTTTTTGCTCAAGCCAGCGTTGGATCAAAGGGGATGGTGGAATTCCATCTGCCCGCTTGAATACGTGGACGGCTGTTTCCACCAGCAGCAATTTTTCAGATGAAGGCCCTTTAAGTTGCAGAGCAATCTCTAGGAGTGTCCAAAGCTGGGGTCGAAATGATTGAGCCGCTTGAAGATGTGTCAATAAAGTCCTTCTGCATCCCCGGCAACTGCCTAATGTTTTTGCTGTATCAAGAAAGAGGGCATCCGTCCATTCATTCTGAAGGGACAGCTCGCTTAATTTATCAAGAAGCATGAATAAGCGGCTTGCATTGGAAGTTGTTGTCATATAGACAAGGCGGCCAAGTAAAAAAAATGTTTGTTCGTTTAAATTTTTGGCTAAATGGCTTTGTAGGTAGTCTGCCAATCCATCAAATAAGGGGGTGAGCTTAGGCGTTTGCAAGGGTGATAGGATGAGCTCTGAAATAAATCTCTCACATAACGGGTTTGCCATTTCTTTGAGCAGGCTGGATCCCAAATCGATTTTAAAATTTTGGAGCTGAATATTGGTTTGATCAAGTTGCAATATTTCTTTTTGAATTAAATTGTAATAGAGGACAGCGCAACTCTGCGGGCTTTTCTCCCTTCTTTGCTCTAAAAGATCGAGCCACAAAAGTCCGCCTTCCTTGTTGTTTAATAGTCCATTTGTGCAAGCTTCTTCTAATAGACGTTCCCCTTCTTCAGGGTTTTGTGCGATCTTGTCCTTCAGATAGGGGACCAGGGGGCTAAAAAGAGTCTCTTTTTCCGGGTTATTGCGGAGGGATTGCATGAATGCGGAAAGAAGAAAAGAGCACTCTATTTTTGTTGAAAGCAGTAAGTAACTTTCAACGAATTGGGCAGGTTGGATGAATTCACTTTCAAGCATCATTTGAAAGTGAATGAGCGCTTTTTTTGGATGCCTGGATAAAAGACTTTTAAATAACCGCCATCCAGGATTGGCGCCCCCTTTTTTCATCTGCCAGAAACGGAGGGCAAAAGAAATGAGAGAATCTTGTTTTGTTTGAACCAGGCCCGCAATGAATGCATCAAATGAAGGAGAGGCGGCCAGCCAATCTAGCAGTTCTGAATGCACGTTTGAATGAATAAAATGCTGGGTGAAAGCTGCTTTTATTTCATTGAATTGAGGATCGTCTTTTAAGGCAAAAAGCTCCATGCAAATCAAATCTTTTTGCCTCCCGTTCGTTTCGTTGAAAAGCAGCAAAAATTTGACAGCCCATTTTTTTACATTCACATCGGACTGCTGCAACCATTTTAATGCATGCAATAAATGGCTCTCATTTAGACCAAAGAGTTGTTGTGCCGGCAGGGATATGAAACTGTCCGATAGGCTTTCAGCGATTTTAATTAAAACGGGAAGTGATTCCGGGTTGCTTTCTACAAATGAAAAAACGTTTGTGCAGTGATCGGGCCCTAAGGCCTTGATCCGCATTTGAAAAGGAAGGGGCAAGCAGAAGGCGTGGGTTGGCCCATAGGTTGCATATCCAAGACGCATCAGCGTACGCGGATAAATAAGCAATCCTTGCATTCCTATCCAGGCATGGATGACTGCAAAGGGAATTTGATCTTCAAGAAAGGCTTTTGTCACCCAGATCCCAAAGGCATGGGCAGGGTTGCCCAGTTCAAAATTTAGGCGCTGCTGCATGTCGAGCCAAAGCTGGCGCAATTGAAGATCCTGCAATTCGGTCGCATTTTCAATCAATGAAATGGATCCACGCATGAGAGTTTGAAAGACAGCCATGGGATCTGTTTCTTTACCCGCTTTGACGATTTCGTGTTTCAGTAGATGAACTAAATAGGATTCATCGCCTGTCCACTCCTTTTCTTCCTTGAGAAGAAGCGCGACTAGCTGCGTTTCCATGTTTTGACGGGTAAAGCGCTTGTAATTCCTTAAATAACGGAGCCAGCTGTTAACGTTTAAATCAACAATTGATTGGCTATTGGTGATCAGATCAATCAATACCTTGGCAGCTGAAAAGGGGCCCGTTTTGATATGCACTTCCTTCCCGCCTGATTGGAAAAAAGCAAGCAGCGACACACTGAAGCAGTTGGCGGATGAAAGGCTGGGAGTTGGGCGTCCGCCACCTAAGAAAATACACTCGAAGGAGCGGTCATCTGTTTTTTTGCCGAAAATGACGAATTGATTTTGTTCCTTGTCCACGACCTTGCATTTTGTCATTTCACCAAATTCCAGCAGGCTATGCTTCTTGACGAGAAAGGAATCAGGATGCAAGTGGGCATAGGCAGGTTTCAATTCTTTCAATTGTGCGCAAAAATGCAATGCATCGAAATTTTGCATGTTTTGCATGAAAAAAGAGAGAAGCTGGTTGCTGTAGTGTTTTTGATCGTCCAAAGAACCGTTGTTGCGGATGCACAAGTCGACATCCTGTGCCGGTGTGTTAAAAAAATCCTGGATATAGTCTTGCTGAAACCATTGCTCCAATTGAAAATCGGGGATAAAAGGAAATAAGGATCTGAAAAGGAAAAAAAATGTGCGGCTTCCTGCCAGCTCGATCAGGTAGGATCCGAATAAATCGATATCAGAAATGCCTGCATCGCTATTTTTAATCATCCATTTAAAAATATCTTTATAGCTAAAATTGTTAACAAAAGGATGTTCGCCTCTACCTTCAGATACTCTTTTTTTATTTAAAAAATTTCTAAATTTTTTTATAAGTTCGGGGTGATTAATTAAATTAAAATTTGAAAAAATAAATTTTGAATAAATAGGAGCCGGGTTATAGTGCGCATCACAAATTCCATAAGCTTGCAAAAGCGCAAAAATTTTGTCTTCCATTGAAAAGTCAGGAAAACACTCTGTATTTGAGGGCTGGAATTCGTGATCCTCCAAAGGAATTGGATTGTATACAGGATATAAAAAAGAGGGTTGCCGATTTATAATAGGATTCATTATTTACTCAGGTAAAAAAAATTAAAAAATTTAGTCAAATTAACATATTGTTGCAAATAAAAAAGGAATAATATTCCCGTTTTTTTTATAATTAAAAAATTATTAATAATTGAGGTTGTAGATGAAGTGCCCTTTTTGTCACTTTGAGGGATTGAAAGTGACAGATTCACGCGACGCCCCTGAAATGAATGCCGTCAAGAGGCGAAGGGAATGTCTAAGCTGCCTGAAAAGATTCACAACGTTTGAAACAGTTGAATTGACGGTGCAGGTAAAAAAGCGGGATGGCACATTTGAAGATTTTGAACCTAAAAAATTGATTCACGGATTATCGGCCGCTTGCCAACATACCCGCGTGAGTCATGATCAGGTGATTGGCATCGCTTCCCAAATCACCCATGAACTGATGGAATTGCATGTTCAGCAGGTGAGCGCGACGCAGCTGGGTGAAATGATCATGAAACGCTTGCAACGGCTCGATCCTGTGGCCTATATCCGGTTTGCCTGTGTTTATAAGCGGTTTAAGGATTTGGAAGAATTAGAAGAAGCGATGAAGGCGATTTTAAATTAGGTTGCCCGATTATAACTTATTTGGTATAGCCATCGTAATATCGAACATAAAATAAAAAAATTTAAGATAGGGGGCGGAGCATGTCGTTAAAAAAAACGGATATTGCCAAATTTAAAAAAAGGCTGGAGGATATGCGCAAACAATTGACCCATTCATTAAGAGGCTCGACTGCCGAGGTCAAGACTCCAGATGAGGCGACAGGCTATTCCCAGCACCAGGCTGACCAGGGGACCGATGACTTTGACAGAACAATCAGCCTTGAAGTCACAAGCAAGGAATATGGCATTCTAAGGCAAATTGACCGTGCTTTAGAAAAAATCAATGAAGAGACTTACGGAAAGTGTGACATTACGGGAGAAGATATTCCGATCCCGAGGCTTGAAGCGGTTCCTTATGCGACAATGACTGTCAAAGCTCAGGAAAAATTTGAGAAAGGCCTCTTATAGGATGGCTCTTTCATGCGGACTGCTTTCCCGGCCTAAGCGCTGCTTTCAGGGATTGTCGCTTGCCTTAGTTATTTTGGCTCTCGATCAGTTATCCAAGTGGATAGTTTTTCATCAAATTCCTTATGCTGCATCATCCATCTATCCGTATGGCGGCATAGGAATTTTTAAGGATTTTTTAGGGATTGAATTCTCGATTAATTACATGATGAATACAGGAGCCGCCTGGGGTCTTTTCGGTCATTACCAGCTGCCCCTCTTGCTCTTTCGTTTAGGCCTGATTTCCGGCTTGATCGCGTACCTGTTGTTTTATAATAAACAGCCTGCATGGGAAATCCCTTTCGTGCTGGTTCTTTCAGGGGCTATAAGTAACGTCATGGACTATTTTATTTACGGCCATGTGATTGATATGTTCCATTTCAATTTTTGGGGCTTCGATTTTGCGGTCTTCAATATCGCGGATTGTATGATTACATTAG
>JAJTHR010000313.1 GCA_021298935.1 Parachlamydia sp.
AATTTTTGGCGGCGAGATTTTATGGCCCAGTACATTGCGGAGATCGCAGCAAACTTGGATAAGTTTGCAAGATCGAGCAATGAGCTGGGACGTAAAAGATGCCGATGAAAAATTTAAAGACCTATCCGCGCGTGGTATAATCTCCGTTTCATAAAACTTTTTTAAACAGGGGATAATATATTGATCCTGGTAGCTTGCATTCGTAAGTATACAAGGGATGACCTTTAAAGCAGCTCGATTAATGCGTTGAATCCTTTGGAAGACTTTTTTAAATTCTTCCCTTGCAAACGCCTTGATTTCATAGGCGTATTGATCGCCACCCGTTCCATAATTTTGAATGACTGGATGGTTTAAAGTCCATTCGCTTTCATCGCACAAATCTTCATCTGCACTTGTGGATAATTTAGATTCATCTTCCTGATTAAGTTTAACCGATATAAGTGTCTCATCTAAATCAAAATATAATATTAATTTATTATTTATCATAACTACCTAATTTATTTTTTATATAAATAATAGTAAATAATTACGTAAAATTCAATTAAACAAATTTTTTCTATTTAAAAAAAAGAAGAAATCCTATAAAAATTTAAACAAATGAGTTCAAAATCCCCTTTTGTCACTACACTTGACTCTCAATTAGCCGACAAGCTGCTAAGCGACCTTACCGAGCAAGGATTTGCTATTACAAATCCTCCCCACACCCGCTTTTCTGCTAACAAAGAAGGAATTGCCTGCACCCTTTATCTCTCTGGAAAGTTGGTTATACAGGGAAAGGAAAGCGCTGCTTTTATCGAATTTTATTTAGAGCCTGAAATCCTTAAAACTTTTCAATTTTCCCATCCATTGGTAACGAAAAATACGGCTCCCCATATAGGCATCGATGAGTCCGGTAAGGGAGATTTTTTCGGACCCCTTTGCATTGCAGGCGTCTACGTGGACCAGCAATTCGATGAGCTTCTCAAATTAGGGATCAAGGATTCAAAGGTCATCAATGACAAATCCATTTATCAGCTAGCCCCTAAAATCAAAGAGAGATGCCTGTGGCATGTTGTCCGGATCAATCCCCCCAAATACAATGAAATTTATGCCAATTTTAAAAATTTGAACCGCTTGCTTGCCTGGGGGCATGCCACTGTCATTGAACATCTCGTGTTGAAATCGGGCTGCAAAGATGTGATTGTGGATCAATTTGCCAATCCAAGCGTCGTGGAACTCGCTCTCAAAAGAAAAAAAATAGCGCTCAACCTCACCCAACAGCATCGTGCTGAAGAAGATATCGCCGTGGCTGCCGCTTCTATTTTAGCCAGGCATGCTTTTTTAGAAGGCCTCAGGCAGCTGGGTGAGGAAATCGGCATCACCCTTCCCAAAGGAAGCTCTTCGTTAACACAGACGGTCGGCCGTCAAATTATAGAAAAACGGGGAAAGGAGCAGCTTTTATTATTATGCAAACAGCATTTTAAAACCCTTGACGCAATTTTAGGAAAAAAAAGAGAATAGATCTTTTGCCAAGATATAAGAGGTTGTCTACAAAGCAGCCTGATCACATTTTGCAGACAACCTCTAAGGGATCGCATGTCAAATAAAACTCTCATTTATTTAACCGTTATCGTTCTGGCCGGCATGCTTGCATTATTTGTAATAAATATGCAGTCCTTTATTTCCGGCCAGCCAAACGACCAGACTTACCTGCTTTTCAACGGGGTGCAAGGAGCAGCCGTGTTACACAAGGGTTCTCTTTACACACTCAATTTTAAACAGCAAAATGAGCTGATCGAAATCATCAACCGCTCTGTCAGGTTAACCGACCAACCCCGTAACAACCACGCAGACTTTCCGATTGAAAAAATCATCATTTATCGATTCAAGAATCAGGCTCCTATTGAAATGAAACCGGTTTCCGTTAATAAAAGAAATTTAATTTTTTCAGCCCCTGCGCTTTCAAAAGACTATTTAATGGAAATAAGCGATGGACGCCTTTTAAAAATGCTATCTCAAACCTACGATCCTTAAATGTTAAAACACCTGCGCATTCAAAATTTGATTCTAATTGAAAACGCTTCAATTAGTTTTCACCAGGGCCTTCATATTCTTACCGGTGAAACGGGATCGGGTAAATCGGCTCTCATTCATGCGCTTAAACTAATTTTAGGGGGAAGAGCAGAGTCATCCATTATCCGGAAAGGAAGCGATAAAGGAATTGTCGAAGCTGTGTTTGATTTGTCATCGCTTCCCAAGATTCCTTCCCTTCTTTTCGATTGCGGGATCGACCATGACAGCGGCCAGGATTTAGTGATTAGAAGAGAAATTTCTGCTTCGGGCAAGGGACGCATTTTTGTAAATCATCAATTATCTCAGGCCGCTTTTTTACGTAAATTGGGAAACCTGTTAATCCTTGTGGTGGAACAGTCCTCTCATGTCCTTCTCCAAACGCTGGATTACCATAGGCATGCCTTGGATTTGTATGGTGATCATGCTTTAAGCATCGCGCAATTTCAAAGCTGCTATCAAAGCGAATGGGTGCTTCAGAAAAAACTGGAGGACCTTGTTCAGGCTGAATCTCAACGCTTGAGGGAAATTGCGATTTGCGAGCGGGAATGTAAGGAGCTTGAAGAGGCAGAACTTAGGCTAAACGAAGATGAAGAGCTTTTCAGCGAGTACACCCTTCTTTATCATGCAGAAGAGCTTTCTGAAAATATCAACGAAGTGATGACAGCCTTATCGGGAGACAAGCAAAACCTCCTTGGCCAAATAGCCAAGCAAAAAAATACGCTGGAGCGACTGCTCGCTTACGATGTGCAACTTAGCGAACCGGCTGAAGGGTTGAACAATGCCTTGCTTGAACTGCAGGAAGTGTTTCATAGCCTTCGCGGCAGCCAGGCGCGGTTAAATCATGATCCTGAACGGCTGCAAGCAGTCAATGAACGTTTAACGCAAATAAATTTCTTAACAAAGAA
>JAJTHR010000018.1 GCA_021298935.1 Parachlamydia sp.
AATTTTTGGCGGCGAGATTTTATGGCCCAGTACATTGCGGAGATCGCAGCAAACTTGGATAAGTTTGCAAGATCGAGCAATGAGCTGGGACGTAAAAGATGCCGATGAAAAATTTAAAGACCTATCCGCGCGTGGTATAAAGGCCTGCCGATCCTTTTGCCTTGCATAATCAAGCTCTTGTCATTTTCAATTACATTATTGATAAGTAACTTTAATATAGAGATACATTCAATAGTGGTCGTATTACAAGACCCAATTCCCCTATGGCCGTTAAGAGCTACATCAAGTTATTTAATAAGGTACCAGGGCGCTTTTTTAAGCATGAAAAGCCTTGCTTAAATTGTTGACAAATCTAAAGTATAACTTTAGAATTGTCAACATGATACCACGCCATCTTGCCCCTCACATTCTAAAATATTCAAAGCAATACCCCATTGTTGCTTTAGTCGGTCCCAGGCAAAGTGGAAAAACGACGCTCGCAAAATCTCTCTTTCCATCTTATACCTACATTTCTTTAGAAAATTTAGACTCTAGACATCAAGCAGCAAATGATCCACGCGGTTTTTTAAATGATCATGGGCCTTACATCATTTTAGATGAAGCGCAGCGTGTACCTGAGCTGTTCCCCTATTTACAGGAAATTGTGGATACCAGACAGGATCCGGCACAATATATTTTAACCGGTTCCTCCCAATTTTTACTTCTGGAGCAAATTACTCAGTCATTAGCTGGCAGAATAGTGACCTTCAAACTTTACCCCTTCACTTTTACAGAGCTTTTGCAATATCCCCAAGACCCCAACTTTGAAGCCATTTTTCGAACCAGGCACACAAAAAGAGAAAAAGCTACTCAGGAAGACCTTTACCGTCTATTATGGACTGGTCTCTACCCTCGCATCTATGATAAGCAACTGGATAGTTATAAGTGGTATGAAAATTATATTTTAACTTATGTCGAAAGAGATGTTCGCTCCCTGTTAAATATACGCAATCTTCGTACATTTGAAAATTTTCTTAAGTTGACGGCCTCTCAATCAGGGCAACTGCTTAACTATTCTAATTTAGCTAATTCTGTCGGTGTTTCACAACCGGTCATTAAGGAATGGATTTCACTTTTAGAAACAAGCGGCCTCCTGTTTATATTGCCCCCCTTTTTTGAAAACTTTTCCAAAAGGGTTGTCAAAACCCCAAAGCTCTATTTCGTAGATACCGGTTTACTCTGCCACCTTTTATCCATACGATCGGTAGACCACTTAAAAACTCATCCTTTGTTAGGTTCTATTTTTGAAACCTTTATTGTGAGCGAATGTTTTAAGCGTTTTTATAATCTTGGTGAAATTCCACCCCTCTATTTTTGGAGAGATCAATCTGGGAATGAAATCGACCTTTTAATTTATGATGGTCAACGAGGATTTCCGATCGAAATTAAACTGTCACAAACTTTTCAGGCAGATTATAGGAAAAATATTTTAAAATGGTTCGAAATAAAAAATAACCCTTCTACTACTGGAGAAGTCATTTATTGCGGCCAAGAAGCTCACCAACTTAGTAGCCCAGTCCCCTACCTGCCCTGGAGTACTGTCTAATTAATCTAAAATTCACTCTTTTTTAATAAATAGTTTAATTCCCTAACTTATCATTAAGTAAAAAGGAATTTTATGAAAATTGAGAAACTCTCTTTTGTCGCTAATGCTCCTATCCAATTAGATGAAGAAGAAAAAAATGATCAACCTGATCTCAAGATTGAAGAAAAAGCAACGAGCCAACCAAGTCCTCTTCACTTATTTACTCTCCAGCAAACTCCAAAATTTCCAAAATCACTTGAGCAGTTGACGGTCGTCAATGCCTATATTGGCGGATCGACGGGAGCGAAGCTAGTGCAAGACCGTTCAGGCAGAAAATTCGTCTTAAAGGCAGCAGGTGAAAATCATAAAATCAAACAAGAACATCTCGAAAGGGAATATGCCACCACCCAAGCCTATCAGGCTTTAGGCGTCAATGTGCCTGATCAGCAACTTTACCCTCTTAATGAAACTGAAAGCAAGAAGCTAGGAGCATTAACAAGGGGTGCCTCATTAATTATGCTTTCTGCCTATCTGCCCGGTCAAACGGTCGAGCTAAAGGATTACATGGAAGAGGGCACGCTTGAAGAGCTTCGCGCGTTAGTCCAAAAAGATTTTGTTGCCGACTGCCTCCTTGCCAACTGGGACGTCATTGGCCTTGAATTTGATAACATACGCATAGATGTTGATTCGAAAAAAATCTGGCGGGTGGACAACGGATCGGGCCTGGATTATCGGGCACAGGGAGCGAAAAAAGGAGCTGCTTTTTCTAAAAACGTCGTGGAATTGCACACTTTTTGCGACTCTGACATTAATTATCAATCTGCACTCTTATTTAGTAACATTTCCAAAGAACAAATACAGGAACAGATTAAAAATATAATGATGCGCAAGGACGACTTATTGGCCGCCATTCCTTTAGATTTAAGAGAAACGATGGAAGGACGATTAGATTATTTAAAAGATTATTTACATACTTAAATTTATTTAATTCGTCATACTTTCCCAGAGCAGCTTAAAAGGGGCACATTCCTGCAAAAGCTGCTCTTTTGTCCCTTCAGCCACTTTTCTCCCCTTTTCAAGGTAAATGATCTTGTCAGCAAATTCAATCGTCGACAAGCGATGGGCGATAATAATTTGCGTCATTTTTCCTTGCAAATCAGCAAGGGCCATTTTGATTTGCTTTTCGCTCAATCCGTCGAGTGAGGAGGTCGCCTCATCCATAATTAAAATGGGGGCTTTTTTAACTAAAGCTCGCGCAATAGCAAGCCTTTGCTGCTGCCCGCCTGAAAGGTTTTTTCCCGTTTCAGAAAGCTCTGTCTGGTACCCTAGTGGCAATTGGCAAATAAATTCCTCGGCGTAAGCCGCCTTTGCCGCTTCCTTGATTTCCTGATTGGAAAATGAGCGCCCGAAGGCGATATTGGCAGCGATTGTATCCAAAAAGAGGAAGGGCTTCTGAGGCACAAAGGCCATTTTTTCTCTAAGCGAGCGCTTCGTGTAACCTGCAATATCCTGCCCGTCAATGCGGATGGTCCCCTTCTCAATGTCGTATAAACGGGGAAGCAGCTGCACAATGGTCGATTTTCCGGCGCCTGTCGGCCCCACGATTGCCACCGTCTGCCCCTTTTCTATATTAAAGCTTACATCCTTCAAAATCCATTCTTCACCATAGCGGAACCACACATTTTCAAATTTGATCCCTTGTTCAAGACCCTTTAATTGAAGGGATCCATCAATTCCTGCGGGTTTTAACTGCAAAACTTCCTGCATCCGTTCGGCCGCCGCAACACCCCTCTGAATATGGGTATTCTCCTCGGCAAATTTCTTGACAGGTTCATAAAAGACGTACAAAAGTCCGCAATAAACAAGCACATCGGACACATTCATTTGTAAAACATATAGACCGTAGAGAAGCGCTGTCGCCAGAAAGAACATACCGATCGTATGGACAATCGGCCGCGAAGAGAGGTCATATCGGGCGCTTTTCTGCTCCAGATAGGCCATCTTGGCGTTATGCTCGCGGTATTTTTTAAGCGAAAAATCTTCCATGGCAAAAACCTTGACGGTCTGGATGCCAGCCAGAAAATCGATGAGGACGGAAGCAAAGGTTTCCTGGTTTTTTTGGATCTGCTTGGAAATCTTCTTCACTTTTTTTGCCAGAAAAACAATGGGGAAAACAATTAAAGGAAATCCCAGGAAGGTGATCAGGGAAAGCTGCCAGGAGGTAAGAAAGCATAAAATAAGCGTTGTCAGTATCGTAAAAGGCGTTTGCAAATAATTAACCAGGCAGGCATTCAACGCTTCTGCCACAAGAGCCGCATCTCCCACAACCCGCGAGGAAAGGCTTCCGCTATTATGCTTTTGATAAAATTCCATGGGAAGCGATTGCAAATGCTCAAAATAGGCCTGCCTTAAGTCCCGGCTGACCCGAATCGCCACCAGGCGGGAAGTAAAGCGTTGGCTAAATAAGGCCACTGCCTTGAACAGGGCGACAACCACAATAAACAACGCCAGGGCCTTTAAGCTTGACGCTATAGGAATAAATTGATTTAAAAAGCCCACGACTTTTTCAACAAGGTCTTGCCCCTTGTATTGCTTGAGAAAGCGGGCAGCTCCCTGTGCGTTGACTTCCTGGCCATTACTGATAAGCGGCCAGCGCTCCTGGACTTCTTCCAGGCTCACCGCCTGCTTCCTTTCCAGCTTACCTTCCTTCATGGGGGCAAATAGCTCAAAAAAGTCAGGCCCTTTCCGTGTAATCACTCCTAAAGCAACCACTTCTAATTGGGAGGCAAAGGTGAGAAAGACCATGGAGAGCAAAGTCAATCCGATCAAAAAACGGTGCTGGCGGCCAAGCAGGGCCGTTCGCAATAAAAGACGCATAGTTTCCCTATAGTTCTAGGAATTGCCCCATCTGGCGGTATTTCAAATAGCGCTGTTCGAGTAACAGGTTAGAGGGGATTCTGTTTAATACATGCCACTGATCGACAATGAATTGCTTGACAGCCTGGTAGGTTTGCTGAGGATCATGGTGGGCGCCCCCAAGTGGCTCCTTAATGATGCCATCAATGATTTTTAACTCCAATAGATTTTCTGCATTCAACTTAAGAGCTTGTGAGGCTTCAATATTTTTTGAGGGGTCTTTCCAT
>JAJTHR010000238.1 GCA_021298935.1 Parachlamydia sp.
AATTTTTGGCGGCGAGATTTTATGGCCCAGTACATTGCGGAGATCGCAGCAAACTTGGATAAGTTTGCAAGATCGAGCAATGAGCTGGGACGTAAAAGATGCCGATGAAAAATTTAAAGACCTATCCGCGCGTGGTATAAACAAATCGCACTGTTATTACTTCACTATTTACAGATCCAAAACAATAAAATCTTTCTTCATCAATTGAATGATCTAAGTCTTTAGCAATTAACCTTTTTGGATCCAGAAAAGCTTTTTGGGCTTCATAAAAGGAAACACCATGCTTTTCTATATTTGCTTGATTTTTTGTTTCGTCCCATTCAAAACTAACATTATACATACTTTAATGTTACATAAAAGCAATACAATTTGCAATATTTTTATGTGTAAGTAAAGATATTACTTAATTAAGGTCAGTGTGAGATTTTTTTGTTATATTTTTTAACCTGAGTTTTGGGTATTTGTATCTTTCTGCAGATTTGTGTTTAGATTTTAAAAATATCTTTTGCTTGAATATCCTTGGCGAGGCGGCCATCGGGAAACCAGCAGCGCGCCCCATGCGCTTTATTTTCTGAATAATCAATTTCTGTGAATAACTGCCCATTTTCATACCAGCTTCTTTCCACTCCTTCCCGTTTTCCATTCTGAAAATTTAGTTCGCGTTTGCTCTGCCCGCTCGGATAGAAAAGGCGCACAGGGCCATGCAGCTGACCATTCGCGAAGTGAAGCTCGGTTTTTAATTGTCTATTTGGATAATAATATAACACTGCCCCCTCTTTGTTTTCTTCTGCATGGGATTCATTTTCCCTGTCAGCTTCTAAGAGAGGCAACTGCAACGCATTCTCCATTATTTTTAAATTGACGCGCGCAGTTTGAATCAGAAATTGCATCCGCTCCTTTTCCAAATTGCGCACCCTCTCCTTTTGCGAAGCGGGATCTTGGATGCGTTTTGCATTTCTGAAATCTTTCCCTGCAAATTGCATAAAAAAGGCATCGAATTGCTCTAGAACATATTCAAAAGCCGGCTCATCCTTCAATAACTGATTGGAAAGGAGGCCAGCTTCGCAAGCTTTCATGCTAGCATAAAAGGTTTGCAATGCCTTTTGGATGTTTTCACTTCTGATAGGCAGCCTGCCCGCTGATTGTATCGCCTCCATGGCTTTTTGTTTTAGCTGGAATGTATTTTGAGGCAAAAGGGAGGGCAATTCCCGGATGTCAATAGAAGGGATTGAGAAAAGCTGAATTCCTTCGGAAGCATTCAAGATTTTTAAATCGGGGTGTTCTCTTGCATACCTGTCCACCCACTGCGCCTCGGCAATCCAGGGCCAGTGGCTAAGCCTCTCCTCGCCTTTGCGGTTTTTTACCGCTATCGTCTCGCCTAAATGGGATTTTTTATCAACTTGAGGGAACAGGGGCGAGCGTTCTACTCCCTCGGAGTAGTGCTCGCCCGGATTGTAGCAAAGATCTAACCCGGTGAAAATGATAGGATTGCAGCCAAGAAGGCGGGCAATTTCAAGGGTCGTGTGCACGACGTTATATCCTCCCTCAAGTTGCAAAGAAGGCAGGTTTAGTTGCTCTTCAAACCAGCGGGCTACTTTATAAAACACCGCTCCGGAAAGGAAGAGGCGCGGGCCATGGATGGCCGTCAAGGCCTCAAAATAAAGCCTGCCGCGATAAAAAATAGGTGTCTCATAGCCTCTGTTCATGATTTGGCGATGAAATGTTTCCGGAGTTGGATCCACATTGACTCCAAAATGAGGCCAAACCCCATGATAGGTGAGGATATTGAGCGCGCTTCCAGGTGCAAACAGTAAAGCATTTTGCATGTATTCCCGTAAGAAAGGAACATGCCGGGTAAGGGAGGGGCCGGCCCCGCAAATGATAGCGGGAATATCTTTAAATTTTCCCTCCAGGGAATTGCCAAGGGTCGCTAAGGGAAGCTGAAGGAGGTTGCGATAAAAATTGTTAAAGTAAAGGACTCCGAATTGAGCCAGCTCCTGATTGCGGATATTTTGTTCTGCCGACTCAAAAGCGATCAAATCTTTGATTAATGCAAACGTCTTGGAATGGGCATAGGCAGGTACCGCAAAAACGGTGAAGCTGCGTAAAATATTCTCCTGGGTTACATGTCGGATGGCTTGCTCCGGATGAGTGACATCCACAATCTCCACTTGAGGGTCTTTTAAAAGAGAGACGCTTGAAGGGTTTTGAATAAAATAACGGAGATGCGTTAAGTCGTCCTCAAGGTAGATGAGGCTGCGATTAATATCTTCTTGAAGCCATCCTTGCAAATCGGCATAGGAGCTACCATTTTTAAGCCCATAAATATAGAGAACATCACTTTCACAACCCTCTATAAAGCCTTCATCTAAATAATGAGGAAGAGCTTCGGGAAAATCCTTTAATTTTAAGGCAAGCGAGGGATTGCTGATTGCCAGCAAAGCAAGATTTTTTTCAAATGTATCTACTAAAGCGGGATCCAATTTTTATTCTCACCTAGTCGTTTGAATTTTTTGCGTCTTTCTTTTATTTGATCTTTTAAACGATCGGTGGATTGAGTTTTTGTCTTTTTTCCGTTTTGAATCATTTGGCTGAAAGCAAACTCCAATTTTTTGGCATCTTTTTCAATATCGCGTGCTCTTTGCAAAAGCTGCTTATCTTTTTCATTCATTGCAGAGGAGCGGGAAGCCTCTAAACGCAACGCATCAAGATTTATATTGGCCTCTTCGAATGATTTTTGATTGGCTTCATCAAAAATAGCTATTGCACTTTCAAGCCGTTCAAGCTCTTCAAGGACCCGAGGAGAAATATTTTCAGCAATCGATTCTTTATGGTTTTGTATTTTTTGAATCATATCAGCGATTTGGGCCAGCAATAAGTCTATGGGATTTTTTTCTTTCATAATTTTTTCCAGTGTTTATGTGGATAGGTTCATCATCCTGTTTTTTTTAATATCAAAATGACTATTTATATGCACTTGTAATTATTATTATAATTTATAGTAATATTAGGATTCTATTTTAATGATTTAAGAAGGAACTATGAATAAAATTCCTGAAGGGAGCGGAGCCGTTAATAACCCATTTTCATTAGAGTCTGAAGGTAAACCTGAAAAAACCCATGAGTCCTTGAGTGTTTCTAAAATGGGCCTGAAACTCTAGTCATGAGTGATAAAAAAGGGGGAAACTGGTGGTGGAAGTCTTCACTATCCCCTTTGTAATCTGCCACTTTCATCTCGTTTGCATTCGCCAGGCCGACAAAATAGGCTCCCAGATAGTAATTATACCCCAACGCTTGCCTTTCGGCCTTTTTTGTCAGGGAACCTGCTTTGCATTCAATGAGAAGCAAAGGATAGAGGGGAAAAAGGGGATGAATTTTTGAAGACCACACGACGATATCAGCACGCCTTTTTGGGAATCGGCTGAAGGGGAGATGGGCAAGGTGCGGCATGTTGGACAAGGCCGTTTCCACAGAAATGGATTCTTTAGGATAGCCTTGCCGTTCGACCATTTTTAAAATGAGCTGCTGCCTGACTTCCTCTTCGGGAGTGGCGGCAACCCATTTTTGACGAATAGAACAATAAATTTCACTTAGCAATTGGGCTCTATGACTCCATAGTTGCCGTCATTGCGCCTGTATATGACCTTTAGTTTTTGATCCTCTTCATTTCTGTAAATCAGGAAGGTATCCTTCGACAGTTCCATTTTCATAAACGCTTCATCCAGCGTGAGTGTCTTAAGAGGGAGAGTCTCTTGCAGAACAATCGCATGCGGCTGGCCATTCAATGAAGGCTCAGGAGCAAAGGCTTCTTCCCCTTCCCCTTCCCATTCCTCCTCTTCCGGCCTCTTGTGCACGTTGACGTTCATGTCTACGATAGCACGGCTTTTGGCATGATGGTCCTGAATTTTGGACTTATAACGGCGGATTTGAGCTTCCAATTTGGCGACGGCCCGGTCGATAGAGGCATACATGTCCTGCGTGACAGCCTGCGAGGTGATTTTAGTATGGCCTGCCTTTAAAATGATTTCAGCACGATGATCCAGCTTTTGAATGTCCATGATGATATTGACATCAATAATCCGGTTCATGAAACGCTCAATTTTAGATACCTTTTCAATGGCATAATCCTTCATTGAATCGGTCACTTGCACGTGCCTTCCTGTTACAGAGATATTGTAG
>JAJTHR010000242.1 GCA_021298935.1 Parachlamydia sp.
ATAAAGTTGGCTTGTCAGCGCTTCAGATTTAAAAGATCTTTTCGAAGTTGATATCTTTGAATATCAACAAGGAGAGATCTTTTAAAGATGAAGGTGATCACAAGTCAAATTTATGATTTTAATTTCGGGAAATGGTATAAGCAGATAGTAATCTAATTAATGAGCTAAAAGCAAAATTAATTGAATTAACAAAATTCATCGATCAATCATCTTTACTTTTTATCCTATTTTTACTAAGATTTTTGTTACCATTGTAAAGCTCGAACCTAAACTGGAGAAAATATGTCTTCTGTAAAAAAGAAGCGCAAATACAAAATTGCGAAGCATAAGCGCAAAAAGCGCAGCCGCCGTGATCGGCATAAGGGAAGATAGTCTTTCCTGTGTACTTGCAGGCTAACTTGTTGGTCTGCAAGCTCTTCATATTTTTCTTAAATTATTTTATATCTTGCCATGTGGAAGTATCCAACCCGATATGATGTCATAGTCATTGGCGCCGGCCATGCCGGTTGCGAAGCGGCTTTAGCCTCTGCCAGAATGGGCCTGCGCACCCTCATGCTTACGATGAATCTGGACACGATTGCCAAAATGAGCTGCAATCCGGCTGTGGGGGGAATTGCAAAAGGGCACATGGTTCGCGAGATCGATGCGCTGGGCGGCGAGATGGCGAAAGTCATTGATGTGACGGGTATCCAGTACCGCATGCTGAATGCGACTAAGGGGCCGGCCGTCTGGGCGCCCAGAGCCCAAGCCGACAAGCTGGCCTACCAGACTGAAATGAAGCATCGCCTCGAGAAAACACCTAATCTGGAAATCAAGCAGGGGACGATCGAAGACCTCGTCGTTGAAAATGACCGTATTTGCGGCGTGCTCACGAAAGAAGGGATTTCATTTGATTGCCAGACTGTCATCCTTTCATCAGGCACATTTTTACGCGGGCTCTTGCATATCGGGGAGACCAATTACTCCGGCGGTCGAGCCGGCGATCAGCCCTCTGTAGGGATGTCGGCCAGCCTGGAAAAATATGGGCTGAAGCTCGGCCGTTTAAAAACCGGTACGCCCCCTCGCGTTAATCGCCGCTCCATTGATTATAGCCATACGGAAGAACAGCCCGGTGATGAAGGAGTGCGCTTTTCTTTTGATGACGAGGGAATTCCAAGGCTTCCGCAAATATCCTGCCACATTACCTACACCACAGAAGAGACCAAACAAATCATTCTGGCGAATATTCATCGCTCACCGATGTATTCCGGAAAAATCCAGGGGATCGGGCCGCGCTATTGCCCCTCGATTGAAGATAAAGTGGTCCGCTTCTCTGATAAGGAAAGGCATCAAATTTTCCTGGAACCCGAAGGGCTGACAACCGAAGAGGTTTACGTCAATGGGGTCTCCTCTTCACTTCCCTTTGATGTCCAGTTAGCCTTTATCCATAGTATTCCTGCTTTGCGCCATGCAGAAATTATGCGGCCTGCCTACGCCATTGAATATGACTACGTGGTGAGCGGCCAGATCGATTTTTCACTGGAATGTAAAAATATTGAAGGGCTTTTTTTAGCCGGCCAAATCAATGGCACATCAGGTTATGAAGAAGCTGCCGGGCAGGGATTGATTGCAGGGATCAATGCAGCCAATAAGGTACTTGGGCGCCCTCCACTTATCCTCAAACGCTCTGAAGCCTACATCGGAGTCATGATCGATGATCTGGTAACAAAAGGGATGGATGAGCCCTACCGCATGTTTACAAGCCGCGCTGAGCACCGCCTTTTACTGCGCCAGGATAATGCCGACCTGCGTCTGCGCCATTATGGCTATGAGGCCGGATTGGTTGATGAGGCGCGCTATCGTAAGGTGGGTGAGAAAAAAAGGATCATGGAAGAAGAATCAGTCCGTTTGAGCAGGGTGTTTAAGCAGATCGATGGCAAGGGACTTTCGCTTGCGCAGCTGATTTGCCGTCCTGAAAAGACCTATGCCGGCCTAATGCAGGAATATCCCGAAAACCTGACCGATTTTGGAAATGATATTAATTTTCAGATCGAGCTGAACTTAAAGTATGCCGGCTACATCAACCGCCAAACGACTGAAGTGGCGAAACTTGAACATGTGGAAAATATAGCGATCCCATCGCACTTTGATTATAGCTTGGTGCATGGCCTGCGTAATGAAGCCCGTCAAAAATTAAGCCATGTGGGTCCTAAAAACTTAGGGCAGGCTTTGCGGATTTCTGGTGTTTCGCCAGCCGACATTTCCATTTTAATGATTGCTTTGACCAAGCAAAGAAGTCTTTGCTGAATGGACACCCTTCAGCTGGTCCGGTTGAAGAGCGTGCCCATTTTGCAGCAGTTAAAATGGGAAGAGGCCTTACTAAGGGCCGATGCAGAGAATTGGTGCCTCATCAATGAGGGATCACCGCCCGCCATTGTCATGGGAATTTCCGGCCAATTGAATCAGCTCGTCGATCTCGAGCGTCTAACTCAACATCCGCTTCCTGTCATTCGCCGCTTTAGCGGAGGGGGAACCGTTGTTATCGATGAAAAAACCCTTTTTGTGACTTTTATTTTCAATCAATCCTCCCATCCTTTTTCCCCTTATCCCCATTCGATTATGCAATGGACAGAAGAAGTGTATGCCCCCTTATTTGATCCTCATCCTTTCCGGTTAAGGGAAAATGATTACGTAGTGGGAGAGCAAAAAATTGGGGGGAATGCCCAATCAATTATTAAAAACCGCTGGCTGCATCATAGCTCTTTTTTGTGGGATTTTTCAGATCATTACATGGATTACCTATTATATCCTCCTAAAACGCCCGACTATCGGAAAAGGAGAGGACATGCAGAATTTTTAGGACGATTAAAGGGGTATTTTTCCCAACCTGATGAGCTGCAAGAGAGGCTGATTGAAAAGCTGAAGGACAATTTTAAAATCGCCCAGCAATCGGTTGATGCCCTGGAGGCCATTGCTCTGCGATCGCATCGCCAGGCAACAAAAATAATTGACCCTCATTTTTGAATTTAGTATTCAAGTTTGATTACTAATCGCCTTAGGGGGTCATCATGTTTCTTGAAAATGTACCAATTAATTACTTAGCCGTCATTTTAGCTGCTGCCTCTTATTATATTTTAGGGGCTTTCTGGTATTCGCCTGCTTTATTCGGCAGCCGTGGATTAAAACATGAATGGGGGCAGGAAGACGAAAGCAAAGAGACGCCAAAATGGGCCGCTTATGCGGGCGAGCTCGTCATTGCTTTTATTATTGCCTATATTTTAGCGCTTTTTGTTCGCATTTCCGGGGCCAAGCAAATACTGGATGGAATCGTTGTAAGCTTATGGGTCTGGGTGGGTTTCATTGCGACGACCCACTTCTCAGCCGTATTGTGGGCGCGAAAAACGCTCAAAAGCTTTTTCGTACATGCCGGATTCATGCTATTTGGATTACTAATTATGGGAGCGACTATTGCCCTTTTCGGCTAAAATTTTCTAAATGTTTAGAAAAGAATAAATTGCATCTATTTATAAAAAATACTTTAATGCAAATATGTACGTCAACAAAGGAGGATTGTGATGACGCAAGGTAGCAAATCAAGTTACACAGACAAACAAAAAAGAATGGCACATCATATTGAAGATAGTTACGAGAAAAAAGGTGTGGGCGAGGAAGAGTCTGAAAAGAGAGGATGGGCGACCGTGAATAAGCAGACAGGCGGCGGTCAAAAAGGGGGTTCTGCAACAAAGAAATCCGTATCCGCAACAAAAAGCAGCGGAGCTAAAAAGACAACCGGTTCAGAGACTACATCTTCCAAAAGCGCTGGTTCTTCCGCAAAAAGGTCGACAGCTTCTACAACTGCCCCCAGATCTTCAGCTTCAAAAGCTGGAACAACAACCCGCAAAGCATCGACATCCACAGCTAAAAAGTCTCCATCTAGGAGCACAACTTCTACAGCTGCCAGCAAAAGCACAGCTTCTCGCAGCACAGGTGCTAGCAAAACCGGAACAAGTGGAAGAGCCGCGCCACGCTCAGGCACCTCATCCCGTACAGGCACGGCTGCTAAACGCACAAGCAGCACTCGCACTGCAACTGGAACGACAAAAAGAGCAGCCTCTTCTGCTTCTAAAGTAAACGGGCAAAAAAGCTCTTCTAGATCGACAGGCCAAAGAAGTGTAAGCGGTACAAGCCGAAGCGCATCAGGAACCAGCAAAAGAAGCGCAGGCGGCACAACAAGCCGAAGTGCAACTGGAATTAGTAAGAGAAGCCCAAGCGGACTATCAGGCCGAAGCTCGACTGGAACTAGCCAAAGAAGTGCAAGCGGTGCATCTGGCCAAAGAAGTACATCCAGAACCAGTCAAAGAAGTGCAGGCTCGACAGCAGGCCTAAATGGCGCATCAAGAACTAGCCAAAGAAGCATCGGTGGTACAACAAGCCGAAGCTCGACTGGGACTAGCCCAAGAAGCGCAGGCGTTGCATCCGGCCAAAGAAGTACATCCAGAACCAGCCAAAGAAGTGCAGGCTCGACAGCAGGCCTAAATGGCGCATCAAGAACTAGCCAAAGAAGCATCGGTGGCACAACAAGCCGAAGCTCGACTGGAACTAGCCAAAGAAGCGCAAGCGTTGCATCCGGCCAAAGAAGCACAACTAGAGGCGGTCAAAAAAGCACAAGCGGATCATCGAGCCAGAAAAGCACAGCTCGTTCGACTGCCAGCAGAGGATCGGGACAAACCACAAGAGCAGGAGCTGCATCAAAAAGTTCCCCAACAAGATCCAAAAGCGTAAGCTCTTCTTCTAAAAAGAAAGCATCTTCTGGAATTTTAGGGTCTCTTTTTCCATTCTAAGAGTTTTTAAAGAATAGGCAAATTCGTTTGCCTATTCTTCTTTAAAAAAATTATTATTAAAATAATCACTACCACTTTGCTTTCTCAGATAAATTTTAATTATTTTAACTCATTATTGAGTACTCATACCATTTCCCAAAAATAAAACCATAAAGTTGACTTGTCAGCGCTTCAGATTTAAAAGATCTTTTCGAAGTTGATATCTTTGAATATCAACAATGAGAGATCTTTTAAAGATGAAGGTGATCACAAGTCAAATTTATGAGTTTAATTTCGGGAAATGGTATTAGATAGTCCGGGTAGTGAATCGATTGCAAACGGGAGCTAAAGGGGTTTAATTCGATGCAGCCAAGGTTAACCGTATAAAGAAGGCTTTCGGTATCCCCGATCAGGATATAATGAATGCTTCGTTCTTCATGCTGGATGAGTTCTGTCCTGATTGTACTAGGGACATTTCCTGCCTCTTTTTGATAAAAGGAGGGGGCCTCAATGCCATTCGGATAGCGATGTAGGGTCTCCGGACGGTCTTTCAAGTAAGGGAGAAGAAGGGGGGCGACTTGTGCGTAGTAGTTAAGCAAATCACCTTTTGTAATGCCTTCCTTTGGCCAATAAATTTTATCTAAATGCGTTCTGGATGATTGGATGGATAGCGGTTTTTCTCTCATCACTTCCTGCGGTTTTTTGTCTTTCCTGATTTCAATAAAAATGGGCTGTCTTAAACGCCCCCCTGCGTCCACTCGGCAAAATGGACCTCGCAGACGAGCTGCGGCTTGACCCAGGTGGGCTTATCCTGCAATTTGAGCTTTTCGGTAAAAGGGCTTTTAGGCTGAATCAGGGGCTGCAGTCGTTTGTAAAGGGAAGAGAGCTTTTTTTTTTACCCTCGGCCTCAAGGGCTTATTGGAAAGCACTGAAAGATCCTGGTCTGTGACAGGTGCTGTGGTTGCAAATTGATCTTTCTTCTTGATCAAAAGCCACTCATCCCTGTCATCTTCATTTGTGAATTTAACGAGGGAAAATTCTCCTTTCAGTTTATGTCCGTCCAAAATAAAGCTTAAGTGCCCTTTTTGCATTCCCTTGCGCATCAGCTCTTCTGATTCCCTACGATTTTGAGATCCGACGGCATGGTAGGTGCCTTCATCCCAAACGATCACTTCCCCGGCCCCATAATTGCCTTCCGGAATGGTCCCCTCAAATTTGCGATAATCAAAAGGATGGTCTTCGACATGCATGGAGAGTCTTTTTTCAGTTGGATTGAGCGAGGGTCCTTTGGGGACGGCCCAGCTGAGAAGCACACCATCAAGCTCTAACCGAAAATCATAATGCAGCCGTGTTGCATCGTGTTTTTGCACAACAAATGCGAGATCGGCCCCTTTCTCTTTTTTAACATTGGCTTTCGGTTCCGGGGTCTCTTCAAAGTCCCTTTTTTTAATGTAATCTTTCAAACCCATTTATGCAGACTTTTTATGGTGGGTCTCAAGGCTTTCCTTAAGAAGCGTCATAATGTCTTTTGCACCCGTGATTTTAACAGTTTTACCCTTCACTTTGGCAGGTTTTTTCCCTTTTAATTTGTCGTTAATGATCCCTTTTAGATCCTCCACATAGGTGTCATGGTACTGCACTGGATCAAAGTGGGCTGTCAGCTGATCGATCAATTTTAAAGCGACCGAAATTTCTTTCGCATTGGCTGTTTCTTTTTTCGGGAGATTCAGGTCGACAGGCTGCCTCAATTCTTCAAGGTAGCGTAATTGATTGAGAACCAAAACATTACCAATTGGCTTAATCACTGCAATGTGCTCGCGGTTATGCAGGACAAATTTTGCCAGGCCGACTTTCTTAGATTTCTTTAATGCCTCGCGTAAGAGAGCATAAGCTTTGTCGGCCCCCTTGTCCGGTTCTAAAAAGTAGGGTTTGACAAAGTACACGGAGTCCACTTCGCTTTCTTCTATAAAATCCTGAATGTCAATTGTTTTTGTCTTTTTTACACTTGCCTGCTTGAAGTCTTCGTCTGTTAGGACGATGTAATCACCCTTTTGGTATTCGTACCCTTTGACGATGTCTTCATAGGGAATTTCCTTACCGTCGGCTTTGCAGATGCGGGCAAGGCGGATGGGGGAGAGATCTTTTTTATGCAGCATGTCGAAGCTTAGGGCTTTCTCTTGAGTGGCGCTGTAAACTCTTACAGGAATATTGATCAACCCAAAGCTCAAGGAACCTGTCCAAATGGCACGAGGCATAAGGGACTCCTTTTTGTTCTACTTAGCATAAAAGGCAATGGGCAGTCAATAGGGCATCTTACTATTTTTTGTTTGCCATTTGAACAATCGATTAACTAAGTTGCATAAAATCCATACAATAATTGTTATACCTAAAATGATTCCCCAATCACTTGCGCTTAATGGAACAGTTTTAAAAACCCTCTGCAAAAAAGGGGTATAGACAATGCACAACTGCATAAGAAAGGATAATGCAACAGCTGCAAAGATGAGAGGATTTGAAAAAATACTTATATTATATTGAGATCTTATGACTTGTACTGCCACTAATTCTAATACAACAAGGGTAGTGAAAGACATCGTTTGAGCAAGTTCACCACTTTTGTTCATTCCAGAATAACAAGCCGCTAATGTTCCGATTGCGATGATAAAGCTGATCAAAAACAGATGCAATGCTTTTTGGCGGGAAATAATGGGGTCGGCAGGTTTTCTAGGAAAGCGTTTCATCGCCATGGGATTAATGGGATCAACCGCTAGTGCAATCGCGGGTAATCCATCTGATGCTAAATTTATCCATAAAATTTGCACTGCCGAAAGAGGGACAAAAGGATTCCCTGCAATATCGGAAAAACCGACTAACATTCCCATAAAAACGACCATAATCTCTGCAATATTAGAAGAAGCCAAGTAACAGACGAATTTAGTGATATTATCATAAATTCCACGTCCTTCTTCCACGGCATTTACGATAGAAGCAAAGTTATCATCAGTGATGACCATATCGGATGCTTCTTTCGTCACATCGGTTCCAGTAATTCCCATGGCAATTCCGATATTAGCTTCTTTAAGGGCAGGAGCATCGTTGACGCCATCTCCTGTCATAGCGACGACTTCTCCAAGAGATTTCCAAGCCCGTACAATTCTCAATTTATCGGTCGCTGAAACACGCGCATAAATAGCGACATTTCTTAGGCAATTTTTTAGATCATTGTCATCCATTTTTTCTAGCTCGGCGCCTGTTAGAATGATGGAATCGCTTTTCAATAAATCAAGTTCCTTACCCACTGCAATGGCAGTCTCTTTGTGATCACCCGTAATCATGACTGTTGCAATCCCTGCTTTTTGACAGATTTCGACGGCCTTCTTTACTTCCGGCCTAGGAGGATCCATCATGGCAACAAGTCCTACAAAAATCATCTTATCTTCCAATGAAAGATCGATCTTTGCATTTTGAGGCACAGGACGATAGCTTAAAGCTAATACGCGAAGCGCTTGGCTTGCAAGATAGGCATTGGCATCAACGATGTTTTTTTTATGCTCAATAGTTAGGGGTTCGATTTGACCATTAAGAAGGATAGACTCCGTACGCGCTAGTATAATATCGGCAGCGCCTTTAATAAAGAGGATTGGGCCCTCGCTAGTTGTTCGAGCCATGCTCATTCTTTTTTTCTCAGAGTCAAAGGGGATTTCGAATATAAGTGGGTTTTCCGCCTCTAAAGGCTGCTTAAATAAATTGGCCTTTCCGGCTAATGCAAGAAGCGCCCCTTCGGTAGGGTCGCCTGTAATATTCCAATTTTTAAAATCATCTTCAGTTTGATGCAATTCTGCACTATTGCAAAGAATTCCAATTTTCAGCGCCATAAGCAGCCCAGGAATATTGCTAGGGCTAGTGGCAAGATGATTAATCTCAAAATTTCCTTTGGGGCTATAACCGATTCCGGTGACATCGATATAAGTATTATTAATCCAAATTGAACGTACAGTCATCTCATTTTCAGTAAGCGTTCCTGTTTTATCTGTGCAAATGACTGTCGTACATCCTAAAGTTTCAACAGAGGGAAGCCGGCGCACTAATGCGTTGCGCTTCGCCATTTTATGAACACCAATGGACAAAGCTATTGTAACGATAGTTGGGAGACCTTCAGGAATAGCAGCAACAGCCAGACTGATTGAAATAAGAAAATTTTCCACTAAGGGAGTTCCCTTCAAGAATCCAAAGGCAAAAACAAGAGAAACAACACCTAGAGAAATCCAAGCAAGGCGGATTCCAAGTTCGTGCAAGCGCTTTTGAAGAGGAGTCTGTTCTTCACTTCCTTGTTGCAAAAGAGACGCTATTTTGCCCAGTTCTGTTTCAGTACCGGTCTCTGTGACGATCATATACCCTTTGCCGCTTACTGCAACTGTACCTAAAAATCCCATGTTTTTCTTATCACCAACTGTTAGATTCTGTCCTTCCAGAGCACCCGATGATTTATGTATTGGTAGGGATTCTCCTGTAAGGGCAGCTTCCTGCGCAAATAGACCGAAGGATTTGATCAATCTCCCATCAGCTGGGATATGATCTCCTGCCTCAATTAGAACAAGATCGCCGGGAACAATTTTTTTTGATGGAAGCATTTGTAATTTCCCATCCCGGAAGACTTTAGACGAGCGGGTGACCATTTTGCGCAAAGCAGCCAGGGATTTTTCAGCTTTATATTCTTGAAAGAATCCAAGCAGTGCATTGAGGATAACAATCGTAATAATCGCAAGGGCATCTATCCATTCTCTTAAAACTCCGGCAATTGCGGCTGCGAAAATTAAGATCCAAACGATAAAATTTGAAAATTGAGCAAAAAATAAATGGAGCGCTGATACTCTTAATGGCTCAGGCAGTTGATTTAGGCCAAATTCCTTCAATCGGTTTCCAGCTTCACTTGTACTCAATCCTTGATGTGAATCGGTATTAAGATTGCGTATCACTTCCTGCTCTGACTGCAGACACCAATTATTAGCACTGTTGTTCGTTTTATGAGTCATCATTTTTGAAGTCACTTCGTATGAGTAGGGCTAAAACTATTAAATGGGTGCCATCCTGCACCCGACATTCTTAATACAACAGATCCTTCAATTGCGCCATTTCTAATCGCTGCGAGTGCTTGATTGGCGTCTTCTAACAAAAAAGGAGTGATTCTTACTTTTAGATTAAATTTTTTAGCAATGTCCATAAAATCAATCCCATCTTGCCTAGTCAAATTAGCCACTGAAGAGATAGAGCGTTCTTCCCACAGGAGAGAATAGGGAAAAGAGGGAATGTCGCTCATATGAATTCCGGCGCTAATGACTTTTCCTCCTTTTTTTATTGCTTTGAGCGCTTGAAGATAGAGGGCGCCAACTGGCGCAAAAATTAAAGTGGCATCAAGTGCAACGGGTGGCATTTGATCTGATCCACCCGCCCATTTGGCTCCAAGAGAGCGAGCAAACGCCTGTGTTTCTTCATCCCCTGGACGAGTAAAAACATACACTTCACGACCCAATGCTTTCGCTACTTGAATCAGGAGATGAGAGGCTGAACCAAAGCCATAAAATCCTATTGTTTTAGTGGGTCCAGCCATGCGAAAGGCTCGATAACCTATGAGACCTGCACAGATTAGAGGAGCTGCGTGAAGATCGTCGTATTCCTGAGGCAACTTTAAAACAAAATCTTCATGAGCCGTGCAATAATCTGCGTAACCCCCATCGCGCAAGTATCCGGTATAGATCGCTTTATCACAGAGATTTTCTCTTTCTGAAGTACAGAATTCGCAAGTATGGCAAGTGCCCCCCAGCCAAGGAACACCAACTCTGTCACCTATTCGATGCTTTGAGACATTTTCTCCTAATTGATCGATAATCCCAACAACTTCATGGCCCAGGATTAAGGGTAATTTAGGATGGGGAAGTTCACCATCAACAATATGTAGATCGGTACGGCATACCCCGCAAGCTGTTGTTTTGATTAGTACTTCAAATGGTTTTGGCTTTGGACAAGCAATATTCCTTAAAACCAATGGTTGACCGACTTCCTCTAATATCATTGCTTGCATGGGTTTATCCTCTGATTAAAAAGCATTGGAAAATGACAATGGACACTGTTCAGTGACTAAACCTAATTGGAGCACATGTTTATCAAAGAGTTTTGTCCAAGTCAGCAAAGAAGCAGAAACAAAACTCTCGTTATAAATCAAGATATGAGTCAGTGGGTTATCCCTATCAATTTTTTTGTATCATAGATTGTGAATTAGAAAAAAAGATTGAATGTCAAAAAAAAATTTAGTTATTCAAATAAAGCTTAAATAGATTGGGATCTCTGTTCTTTTCAGAGTTTTTCAGACATGAAAAAAAGCACATTTACCATGAGCCCGCAGAGAACACAGTGAGAACTTTCCTTAACCCTGTGCTCTCTGCGCACTCTGTGGTAGACCTTTTTGAAATAAGGTATTTGGAGCAATTCCTAAATGATACCATTTCCCGAAATTAAAATCATAAATTTGACTTGTGATCACCTTCATCTTTAAAAGATCTCTCCTTGTTGATATTCAAAGATATCAACTTCGAAAAGATCTTTTAAATCTGAAGCGCTGACAAGTCAACTTTATG
>JAJTHR010000299.1 GCA_021298935.1 Parachlamydia sp.
ATTTCCCGAAATTAAAATCATAAATTTGACTTGTGATCACCTTCATCTTTAAAAGATCTCTCCTTGTTGATATTCAAAGATATCAACTTCGAAAAGATCTTTTAAATCTGAAGCGCTGACAAGTCAACTTTATGGTTTTATGTTTGGGAAATGGTATAATTATTCCTAGAAATTTTCAAATGAGAATTTGCCAGACTATTTTTAAGTGCTTTGCTCTTAAATGATAACTACTCTGTTGCACTGCGCTCTCAGCTGCTTTCTCTGCGTTTAAAAAAATTAGGAGCCATTAAAAAAATCGATACTCTTTAAAAATACATGCCTTGAAGGGGCGTTTATGCAACAAGGCCCGATGGGTCGCGATTTTTTTATGGAAATGTTAAAAAAAACCGAAGAAGAAGGATAACAGTTAGGTTTACATTAATTATATCTTATTTTTATAATACATTAATAAATCTAAATAATGATAAAGTTGTATAAAAAAAACGAGGTTATAAATGATACAGCAGTTGATGATCCCAAATTTTGGTCAAACAGTTCAGCAAGACATCGTCGATATCTATGCTATAGTCGCAAAAACTCCTGAACAAGTGCGCGCCCTTACCCCCGATCAAAGACAAACTGAGATAGCTCTTGGAATTCTTTGCGGAGTGCGCCTGGCTGCTACAGGCATTATGGGAAGCGGCATTCTTTATACCGCTTCAGTCATTCCTTTTCTTTTAAGCGCGCCTGTCAGTTCACTTATCACTACTGCGATCGGCGTAGGGATCTTTGTAATGGGCCGCGATTTCTTTGTCATGGCAAAGAATATCTCAGATGGAATACAAAACCCAACCCATGCAGCTGTCAACCTTCTGCAAGGCTTAGGCCGTGAAGCGATGGGCTTTTTTGTACAGAGGCATTTATTCGGCAACGGAATCAATTCCGTCATAACTAACGGCACCATTCTGAACGTGCTCTGGACAAATATGCTCACTGCCGCTACGCGCGCTCAGTAACTTTACACAGGGTCAAGCTTAACTGCTTGACCCTTGAAATTTTATATTTCAAAAAAATATGTTGTTAGACGCAATATCTAATGCATAAAATTAGATAAATCAGGGACGACAGTCAGGTTGGGATGGAGTTTGGCCTTAAGCACTTGCTGAATGTATGAAAGAGTCGTCCCCGTCGCTGAAAAACAGGAGGTGCAGGAGCCTTGGTAGGCAATCTGAACTTCATTTTCTGATAAATCCAATAAGTCGACTCCCCCTGCATCTAATTCAATATAGGGCCTGACATCACGGTCCAAAACCCCTTCGATCAGGCCAAGCTTTTGCGTTTTTGATAACTCGTCCCATCCAGGATAACCCCCTTCTAAAACCTCTCCGAAGTCGAGGGGAGCCGGAGGAGCGCTATAGTTGGCTGCCAGAGGAATATCCATGCACTTGTCCGCAGCCTTTTCCATCGCTTCCAGGACTAAATTAAGGTGAGGGGAGGCTTCAGCCGGAAAAGCGGCATCGTCGGCTCGGTCTCTCACCTGCTTGTCAATCAGCTCGGCTCCGATCCGCTTCGCCTGATCATAGTTCTTGCCGATGACAAGTTCGCATGCCACTTCGGCCGCCCCAATGAGAACAGACTGGCCATAGGCCTGAAATTTAGCATCGACAATGATGCCGTCGTCAGGATCGACCAGCCAATAGATGGCTACGCAATTTCCCTCTTCTAATTTGCCCTCACGCCCTTCGGCCAAACGCATTCCCCTCTCTTCGGCATCTTTTTTTAAAATGCGGCCTGCCGAATGGGGGCGATCGATTTTGCCAATCAGTTTTTTGCTATATCTCGACCAGGGAAACGACTGCGTCAGGGTTTGGTAGCTCATGCGTCCTCTTCAATAAATGCCTTAGAAACTTTTTCAAGACCGGCTGCACAGTCGGCTGTCAGCTCAATCGCCCTGTCGATTTCCTCTTCGGTTGTGTAGCGGGAAAGGCTGAAAGAAAGGGCGCTGTAGGCAAGGTTCTCTTCCAAGCCACAAGCGATAAGTAAAAGTCCCAGTTGTTGAAACTGCCCTCCGCCGACGCTTGCACAAACCCCTTTGCGGTTAAGGGCAAAGAGAAGGGCCTCATTGGAAATGCCTGGAAACAGCAGAGTTGTGCAGTGCGGAACCCGTTCCTGCTCTTTAAAGAGAATGCGGACTTTGGGGCAGGCTTTAACGATACCCGACTCCAATTTATGCCGCAAGCGGGCTACCTCCGTGCAAAGCAGATCGCGCGCATCCAACGCTTCTTTGGCGGCCGTTGCCAGGCCTGCCAACGCAGCGACATTGACTCCCCCTGCCCTTAAACCTGCCTGGTCGGTCCCTCCCCAAATCAAAGGCGAAAATTTTACCCCTTGCCGGATATAAAGGGCGCCGGTCCCCTTAGGGGCATGAAGTTGATCGCCATTAAATGAAATGGAATCGGGCTGGATTTCATCCAACTCAAAAAAAAGCTTTCCAAGGATATGTGTCGCATCCAGGTGCAAACGGATGCCCCTTTGCCTGCACAATTCGGCAATTTCAGCGACAGGCTGAATCACTCCCGTCAGCCCATTGGCCCACGATAAAGAAACCATGGCTGTACGCGGAGAAATGGCATCAGCCAATGCATCCACAGTTACAATTCCTTGCGCATTGACAGGCAAAAGCTTTGCCACACATCCTAAAGGCTCCATACGTGCCATTGCCATAAGCGAAGGAGCCTCGTCCGCATTCGAAGTGAGAAATTGATTTTTTCCCGTCGGCAGCGTCACATCCCTGTAGGCAGACATGACAGCCTGGTTGACTGCCTCGGCGCCCGAAGAGGTCATAATGACCTGGTCTCCCTCTTTAGCCCCTAAAAGCGTGTAAAGTTGCCTGTAGTATTCTTTAAGTGCAGGTATCAGCTCCTGCCCTTTTTGATGCGGAGCGGAAGGAATCCCCCACCGATCGGTTAAAAAGGGAAACATTTGGCTGACAGCATAATCGGAGGGTCGGCTAGTGCTGCTATTGTCAAGGTAAATAGACATGTCTAGCCGCCAACCTGCTTTGAAAACGTCCCGTCATGATAATCATAAATGACGGGATGGCCGGTCGCCAGTTCCAGGCTGACCACTTCTTTTTCGCTCAATCCGTCGAGTTCCATCATAATGGAGCGCAGAGAATTGCCATGGGCAGCAATAAAAATGTTCTTTCCTTCTCCGAGCAGTGGGACAATCGTGCGGTCAAAATAGGGGATGGAACGGGCAGCCGTCATTTTTAAACTTTCACCCTTTGGTGGAGGGACATCGAAGCTGCGTCGCCAAATATGCACCTGTTCAGCCCCATATTTTTCCGCCATTTCAGCTTTATTAAGGCCTTGCAACTCCCCGTACATGCGCTCATTCAATTCCCACGCCCGGATCACCGGAATGGTTGCAGCCTCGCTTTCAGGGCTATAAATTTGGGCCCACTCTTCCAGTCTTCCTTCACCTGTATGCAGCATCACAGGCACCTTTCCGGAATGGTGCAGAGTCATTGCCAGCATGGCAGTCATTTGCGCCCGGATGAGCGTGGAGGTGAAAATCATGTCAATCGGCTCATCCTTAATGAGCCTACCTCCTTCCAATGCCTCCTCGACCCCTTTTTGTGAAAGGGGGATGTCGACCCAGCCGGTAAAAAGGTTATGCAAGTTCCATTGTGATTGCCCATGCCGCATCAAAATCAATTTTGCCACTATAAATCCTCATTAAAAAGTACTATTATAAAGCATGATTTTTTTTTATGCAAAGCATGACCTAATCAATCAAAAATAAATTTATTTCCAATCGATTTTTTTAATTTTAACCTTTGCATTACGGGAAGAAAACCAATGAATGTGTCCGCATTCTCTGCATTCGTAACAAGACATACTTTGATTAAAATAAGATAAACTTAAAAAAGCCACTCATGTGATAACTAGGGATGGGGAACGATCGCTACAACTGTGATTTGTTTTTTTTGGGGCCCATAATGCCAGAATATGCGATAGGCTCCAGGTGTTCGGTTTTATGCATAAGACTCAAATACTTTTTCTCCCTTAGCACCTTCCAGCTCACTATATTCATGAGTTTGCAAAGAAGGGTGCCTTAAATCAGCTTCCATTAACCCAAGAGTTTTCCTCACGGCCTTCAGTACAACTTTTTTACCTTTCGAAGATTCAAGAGCATCTAATTGGGAATCTGCTTTTTCGGTAAATATTAGTTCAAATATCATCTTTTGCATACTTAGCGAACGAACCTCTTTTGCGTATCTTACCTTCTCTGGACTGTTGTAATCCTTCTTGAACATCCTTTAGCGCTTGCGGATTTTTATAGAGCCAAAGCTCATGTGCTGGTATTTCTGCCATAGGTTCTAGAATAATCTTATTCCCCTCTGTATAAGCTTTAAAAGAACAAACTTCATAATCAGGCAATAATTTGGCAAGACTAACTCGTTTTCTAACATCTAGTGTTAGCCTTAATTCATTTTCATGGTGTTCGGAATGTTTGCTTAAAGGCATATTTAAATCTCCTCTGATTAATTTTATTATAGAGGTATTAGGCAAATGCGTCAATGAAACAATGAATCATTAAAACTTGAGAGTTTAATAAAACAACAACTATTTATTGTAAAAATTTATTAGTTTATATTATAATAATCCTCTAATTACAAGGATTTTTGTGAAAAAACAACGATTGAGCAAAGTACTGGCTGCCTCTGGGGTCGCCTCAAGAAGAGCTTCTGAAGAATTAATATTTGCCGGAAAAGTTAAAGTGAACGGGGAAATCGTCAAAGTGCCTCAAACACTTGTCGACAGTGAAAGCGATGAGATTAGCGTCTCTGACGAGACTGTCCAGGCGGTTCAGCCAAAAGTGTATTATCTCTTGAACAAGCCGGCGGGTTACATTTGCTCCAACCGCAGAACATCCGGGCAATCGAAGTTAGTGCTCGATTTATTCAAAGATGAAGGGCATCGCCTTTTTACAGTGGGACGCCTTGACAAAGACACTCAAGGATTGCTTCTTGTTACCAATGACGGCCACTTTGCCAATAAAGTGATCCACCCTTCCGCCAATATTCAAAAAGAATATTTGGCGAAAGTGGATCAGGAAGTCGGTCATGAACATTTGATTGCCATTTCTCAAGGCACTCTAGTAGAAGGGGCTTTTGTTAAACCCATTCGTGTGGAAAAAGTGCGCCGGGGAACAATCAAAGTTGTCATTGGGGAAGGAAAAAAAAGGGAAGTGCGCATGCTCCTAAGTGCGGCTGGATTGAAAGTACAGGAATTGACGCGTATTCGCTTAGGCGGCCTCCATCTCGGCCCCTTGCCCACCGGCAGCTGGCGCCCCTTAAAAGAATCAGAAAAAAAAATAATATTTAGTTAAAATGAAAAAAAAAATTCCATCTACTGATTTAGAAACCGTCATGCCGCTATTGATCAATCAATGGCGCCGCCTGCATAAATTGTCCGGACCAGCAGACGCCCTGCAAACAAGAGAGTTTCGTAGCGTCGTCTCCGCAGTACAGACATTGCAAATGGGCCTTGAAACAGGCAGGGACCTGGTTGGACAAGATTATTTTTCAAATAACGACTTGCTGGGTGCCTATCTGCTTTATCAATGGCCTGTGCGCTACCAGGAAGGGCTTTGTCTCATTAACGAGGTTCCCTTTACACCCAAGCGTGTTCTGGACCTTGGAAGCGGCCCGGGGGCTTTTTCATTTGCAGCCCTTAAGCACGGCGCCAAGGAAGTGATCGCGATCGACCGCAATACCCGCGCTCTGGAACTGGCAGCTGAAGTATGCGGACGCTATGGCTTTCCGCTGACCATCCGCAAGCATGATTTGAAAAAGACCACATTTCCAGTCGAGGGGAAATTCGACCTCATTATTGCTTCCTATTGCCTAGAAGAGCTTTTTCCTGACACGCAAAGAGAATGGCCGGCGGCGCAAAAAAAATGGATTGATAACCTTTTCAACTACCTCACCCCCGAAGGATGCCTGCTGCTTGTCGAAAGCTCACTGCTCCCCTCCAATCGCCGCCTGCTTAACTTGCGCGATCAGTTAGTTAAAGAACAAGTGCCTGTCCAGGCCCCCTGCATTTGGCAAGGTGAATGCCCGGCCTTGCAGGCAAAGAATAGCCCCTGCTATGCCCAAAGGGAACTTGATAAGCCCTATCTAATGAAGGAAATCCAAAGGGCCGCCCAAATCAATCTGGGATCATTGAAAATGAGCTATATCCTCTTTAATCATCCGAAAAGCACACGACGCCTACCTGACGATCCGCTTTACCGCGTAATCAGCCCCCCTGTTGAATCGCAAACAGGTAAACGGTATTATCTTTGCGGAACCGCCGGTAAGAAAAACCTGGGAACCCATTTGAAGGAGCATCCTCAAGAATCGAAAGCCTTTGACTATCTTAAAAGAGGAGAACTCATTTCAATCAAGGAAGCCCTTGAAAAAGGCCCTCTTTTTGACATTGTTCTGGGAACGCGCATTAAAGTGGAAGCGGCACTTAACAAACCAATCATTGATGCGGACTTAATCGAATATTAATAGTGATAGTGTAGAATTGAGCTAATCAAAAAGCATTATTTAAACGATGGATACAAAACAGACAGACCACACATCAGGGATTCAATTTAAAGAGCCGACAGAAGCTTTGAAGGAAGCGATCGTTAAGCTGGAAACGTTTACGCAGGAAACGGACGGCCTGGATGTCACACTGGATGGGGACCTGGTTGCCACACGCCATCCCCCTCTCAAACGAGTCATCAGCCTCGCAAAATGCTACATCGGCCCTCTATTATCTGAAAATTTACGTCATCAGCTGGAGAACAAATTAGGCAAGATCAAACAAGAGCTCCTCCATGCACGCGATATCCTGAATAGCCACTCGCCCCTCATTTCAAAACTCGAAGAGGGAGACACCCAGCAAAAAACGCTGGCCCAATCGGCCCGCTGTGTAATTGAGCGCTATAATGCTATTGTCACGGATGGGGCTGGCACCGGCGATCATGAATTCAATTTTGAAAAAAGACAGCTCCTTTTGGATGCCGCCATCAAAGGGCAGACGATCAAACTTCCACGCACGGTCACCATTTCTTCCGATTCCTATCTTCCGACCGAAACGACTCAGAAAACATTCAAGGAATTGGGCGCCGCTTTTGTGGGAGAAGCAGCCGGAAAGAAGACAACTTTCCAAACAACGCACAAAAAAAATGAACAATTCTTGCGCGACACCTTTTATTTGAAGGCAATGCGGCTGGCAAGGTCCCACTTACCTAAACATTATTCGCTGGCTGAAATCATGCAGCTGATCAAACTGACCCCCATACAGGTTGCTGAAGAAGGCGATTCCACGTTATTAAAACAAAAATTAGATATCGCACCCGGCTCATCCATCACAATCATGGGATCCTTCAGGCAATATTTTGCCGACTTGAATTTTTTAAGCATGCCAGTCTTGAACAGTTTTCGGATTTCTACTGAATCCTCCCATTCGGGCTACCCGTACCCCTCGCAAGAGGCAGGTTGGACCCTCTGCGAAAGACTCGTCGACGCCCAGCCGTTACGCAACGAACAACTCCCTCTTTTTGTGCAACTGGATGAAAAGAAAAAGGCCGCTTCGCAAAAGATTCTCTTTGACCCCAAAATGATGGAAAAAGCCAAAGATCTGTTCCAGACACAAAGGAAAGAATTTGATTCGCATCGCTTAGAATTAATTGCGAAACATCGCAAAACGCAGGAGCTTCTGCTTGCCGATGCGCCCTATTTAATTTTGGAAAAGGAACCTGAAAAAGCGCTGGATCAATTTTATGCCCATGTCCTGCAAGCTCCCTCTTCCTTCGACACCCTGTCAGAGGCGCAAGAGAGGCTGCTGAATGGCTTTGTCTTGCAGCCGGCCAAACAGGTCGAAGAAGAGTGGCTCATAGAGAGAGCCAGCCTTTTGAGAATGGGCAAGCCAAGCGAGCGGATGCAGCGGGCCATGCAAATTTTCCATAAGCAGCAGACAGCTTTCTTAAGCCAAATTGACCCCTCCGATCCGCTGTCAATCTATATCCGCCTGATGGGGCCGCTGCTTGGAAATGCAGCGCGCAGCATCGTTCTCCAGTACCTTTCGGAAAAAATCGGTTTTCCTCCACCGATGCTGAATGATTTTGAACGTAAAATTCAAATGTGCGCTTTTCAACACCTGATCCGCTTTTTGGATCATCTCGAACAGCCTTTAGATCATACCTTTAAGGGGATGCTAGGCAAATATGATGATGATTTGCGCATCCTTCAAAGCGAAACCATCGATGACCTGGACGATCCGGCAGCATTGATTACCAATGAATTGGAAGTTTATTTCATCTCCCGTTCAAAATAATCCAAAATTTTAGGTAAATAAAGGGCGGACAAAAATTTTCCCCTGAATGACCGTTTGGCTTCGTTTTCCCAGTACGCACCAATGCCTTCGATAGAAGAGCTGGCAAAGTGATTGATCTCAAAATCGGTAAGGCGCACCATCAGGGGCTCTCCTGCCTGGAGCTGCTGAAGCTTTTTCAAGCACTGTGAATACCTGTTTTGACGCCAAGCCAGCCTAAGCAAAGCTGCAAGCACAATGACAAAAAGGCCGATGAAAGAAAACCATGTAAAGGGTGCATCGTAAAGCAGAAGGCCCGCTTGAATCAGTGCCGTCAAAGCGGCCACTCCGACAAACAAATATCCCTCCCAGGCCGACTGGATAAGGGGCCCCAACCACCTTCTCAAAGGCAAAGCGGAGGTGCGGTAAGCAAGAATCTCTTCGTATTGCGGCTCATCAAACATCATCCGTCCTGCATGGACCAATTCATGCGCCACAAGCTCTTTTCTTTGATAGATCTGCAAGTAGTGATCGTGAGTGCGCAAGGAAGACCTTAATTGCATCAGTGCAGCAGTCGGAGCCCCCTCTGCCTGCTGAAAAATCCATGCACACCCCCCGTGCCAGGGAGCAAGTTTGTCATTGCTAAAAATGACCGGCACCCACTCAGGCGAAATATTAAATAAATTTTTTGCCACTTGCATCCCCTCTTCAAGCGCAATGCCCGTTTCATCCATCGCATCGCTTGAAAAAGGGAAATCCTCCCATTCTCTCCTATTTTTTTTTAAAGAAAGGCAAAATTGAACGCGCAGCCTCCAATCCTCCTCAGTTTCATGCGGTCCGTGGTAAAGCCCTTTACGATCCAGTTCATTCCAGTCTAAATTTTCCATGCGGCCAACATATATGATTTATTTTTTGCTTGAAAGAGAGACTTTTTTCTGGCACCCTAGAAGGTTTCTAATTACCCTATTGGATAATTAGAACCATGCATTCTTACAAGTAGCCATTTCCTATAAGGACGCTTCTATTATGTTCACAGACGATTACGAAGAATTTACCGACGAACAGGTCAAACGTCTAAAAAGATATGTATCGAATACATCCGGACATGTTTTTGCTCTAAGGAACCTTCCTGAAGTCATTAAGGGCGCCTTATTTTCCCGCTATTCACGCTCAAGCCTAGGGTTGCGCAGTCTGCTTTTAAAGGAATTTGTTCATAATAATGATGAAGCCTCGTTTGAAGCCATCACTGGTCATTCACAGGGAAATGAAGAACAGCAAGACCTAGAGCAAATAGAAGCGGTCAAGAAAGCGCAAGCCTTTTATGATCGCATCCTGGATGGTTACGGGGATGATTCAATTGGTGAATTAGGCGGAGCCCATCTTGCCATTGAAAACGTTTCGATGATTGCCGCCAAAATGATTGAGGATTGCCGTATTGGCGGATCCCCTTTGGAGAAATCGACGCGCTACATCTATTTTGACCAAAAAATGAAAGGGGAATATTTATTTTTCCGCGATCCCGTTTTAATGACATCAGCCTATCGTGACAGCTACATAGAAACATGCAATATGCTTTTTGAAACCTATAGCCGCCTGATTTCTCCCATGACCGCTGTCATCGAACAGCGTTTTCCAAAAGACTCTGCCATTTCGAAATCAGCCTATACAGCGGCTCTGAGGGCAAAAGTGCTCGATTGCCTCCGCGGGTTATTACCTTCCAGCACACTGACAAACATGGGCATTTTTGGCAACGGCCGCTTTTACGAGCAGCTCATCCACAAGCTCAATTGCCAAAATCTGTCGGAGTTGCAAGAGATCGGAAAACGAAGCTATGATGAGCTCTCAAAGGTCATTCCCTCTTTTGTACGTCGATCCAATCCGAGCCATCGCTCCCATCAAAGCTATGCGCAATTTGTTGAAAGCATGCAAAGAGACCTCAGGCTGCTGGGAAAACAGTACGAGGAGCAATGCGAGCGTTCATTCCAGCCAGGTGTGCGCCTAATTTCGTACGATCCGCAGGCCGTCACCAAGGTCGCTGCCGCCCTCCTCTTTTCCGCCTGTGACAAGGGGCTTGCCGAGTTGTTAAATTACTGTCGAACGCTGCCGGAAGAAGAGCTTGCCCGTATTTTAGATGCCGGCTGCAATGCCCGTGAAAACCGCCGGCATAAATCGCCGCGCGCTCTTGAACATGCCGAATTTACATTTGAGATGGTGACCGATTTTGGGGCCTACCGCGACTTGCACCGCCACCGCATGCTGACACAAGAAAGACAGATGCTTACCTGTGATTACGGCTTCTATATTCCCCCTGAAATTCAAAATACCCCGCATGAAGAAGAATACTGCCATGCCTTGCATCAGGCTAAAGCCGTTTATGACAGGATTGCCGCAGAACTCCCCGAGGAAGCGCAGTACATCGTCCCCATGGCCTACAACGTGCGCTGGTACTTCCACATCAACCTGCGCGCCTTGCAGTGGCTGTGCGAGCTTCGCTCAGCGCCGGCAGGCCATCCGACCTACCGATTTGTCGCGCAAGCCATGGCCAAGCAAGTATGCGAGAAATTTCCTCAATTTGAGCGCTTCTTCAAATTTGTCGATTACGAAGGATATGAGCTGGGCCGCCTGGAGCAAGAACAGCGCAAAGTTGAAAAGCAGCAAATGCTTATGATTTAATCACGTTTAAATCAAGTCAGGCAGATTCGACGTCAAGCAAGCAGTTTACCGGATGGCCAGGCCAATAGGAAAATGTGTGATTGTGTTCGTATAGCTTCTATACTGGCGTTTTTAACCAAAAGAGCGCCCGGGCAATCTCTTCTCTCCAATTTTTCCCGCAATTGTAAAATGCCTACCTTTGCATGATCTTCCCTTTCCCATCCCCACGCATCGCCTAAATAAATGAGCCCGCTGCCTTAATTGGGCACGACGGGTTCTAATGGGGGAGAGGGCGAGTAATACCATTTCCCGAAATTAAAATCATAAATTTGACTTGTGATCACCTTCATCTTTAAAAGATCTCTCCTTGTTGATATTCAAAGATATCAACTTCGAAAAGATCTTTTAAATCTGAAGCGCTGACAAGTCAACTTTA
>JAJTHR010000094.1 GCA_021298935.1 Parachlamydia sp.
AATAACCTAACCTGATGGTTTGTAATATGTGCGCCCGACATTTGCAGTGCTCCTCTTTTATCAAGAAACACTTTGAATGTTGGGCCTTTTTACATGCCATCCTAATTGTCGTTAACCTGCCATCCTAATTGTCGCTGTATATTTTTGCGTTCATTTATCGCAAATTCGTGTCCAATGTTCAAGGTGGCAGTATACTCCTTATTTGGATTTGAGAAGACTTTGCAATATCGATGGATTATTTATTAAGCATGCTTACCGCAAGGAAACCATTGAAACCGGACCGGATCCAACCTGGCTTGAAAACGTGTAAATCCATGGAGGAACAAAGCTATTTGATCCTCCATTTTAAAATTTGTCAATAATGGTAACTACTCAGGTCATTTTGTTTGCGCAGCAAACGAGATGACCTGAATAGTTGCTAATGAATAATTGATTATTTTCTGCTATCAGTATCTTTAAGTATGAAAATTGATTGAGAGTCTGTTGACTTCTTAATCAAATCAAGTGCAGTTTCCTCTTCGGATTCCCGTTCGATGAGTAACCTTTCTAATAATTGAGCCAGGTTATTTTTAAATTGGGAATCATGCGTCCCTTCGCAACTTTTGTTTTCTTCCATGTGAACAATTTCATGAAGAGTCGTCTCAATGATTGAAGCAATCTTTTTCATGGTTTTTGTATCAGCAATCTGGTGAGTTGATAAAAATTCCCAAGCTTCCCCAAATTCTTTGACAATTCCAAATTCATTGGCAAAAAGCGTTTTTGAATCCCTGTAAGTATGTGCTTGAGAGCCGTCGGGTTTAGAATGAAATTCAATATCAATTGGGTAATCGACCTTAATCGAAACAGCTTTACAAAATTCTTTTATTAAAGGAAAAAAATCAACATAACTTTTACCGCTTAGATGAATCGCCTGCTGGTTTTTAATAGATTTAATTTTGTCTTTAATTTTTTGATGAAAAAAATCAATCACCGAAGAAGGGCACATTAGGTCATCTTCAAGCGATTCAAGCGAGTCTTTGATTAAACAATTCAACTCATCATCATTCATTGAATGGATATAGTCCAAATTATAACTTCCACTGTTTAACAAAATTTGATTTTCAGTAAGAACCTCTTTTACTTCTTTTCTCACAACTGTCAAAGTCATTTCCTCATCCTCTTCGCTTAGAGGAGCGTTCATGATAATCTTGGCAAATTCTGCAGAAGTTAAAAAAGAATTGCAAAAGGTCTGATAGGCAGTTTTTTGTTGCTCATTTTGATCTTTTTCAATAATTGAATGGATGAATTCCTCAATCGTTAGATCGGATTCGAAGCTTAGGTTTTCAATCTGGCTGAAAAATTGCTTTGCAGCCTCCACAATCGAATTTTTTTTATGCGCATTGGGGTCAAACTTCCACTCTTTCTTCTCAATGGCAGCCAATAAAGACTGAACAGACTCATCTTCGGATACATCTATTCTAAAATCTTTCCAAAAATCATCAGAAAGCGTATTCATGATCGCCCTTTTATTAATGGTCCCTTTTTGGCCCAATGTATTGAGGGAAAAATGAAGAAGTGAGGTAAGGATAAGAGCTTTTGCCTGATCTTCCACCTCTGTTTCATTGTTTAAATGGTTTCTATTCATGTTTTGCTTTGAATTAGAAACAAACAAACGAAATGCCAATTCATTTTCTTTAATTAATTTCTTGAGTTCTTTGGGTAGAAAAGAAGTAAAGCTTAGGGGAAGGGAGCCCATACGTATGTCATTGCAATAGATCCCTTCTTCCCCTTTTCCTATTTGAATTGTCAGTTCCCCATCCGATTCTTCATGGAAAACAGGCGGCTTGCCTAATTGACTCAACGACTGCTTTTGAAATTGAATGTCAATTCCATCGTAAAACTGGCATTTTGAAACAAGCTCTGCTTTTGTCTTAATGAAATTCATTAAAGGATTGCCATTTTTTTCTTTAACAAGTAAAAAAGTGGTTCCGATGCTGCAAGGCTTCTCTTTTTTATAGATTTGGGTGACAATGCCTTTATCCGTTTTCTCCAAATGGAGGCAATGCTGTGTTCTTCCATCTTTTGATGTGAACACAGTGACTTTTGGATAGTCTTTGAAAACAGTGTAAAAGCCCCAGCCAAAATTTGGATCCTCCTGATTCATGAGCTTTTTGGTAAGATTTGGAATTTTAAGGCAAATGAGCTCCTCTTCATCCATTCCTAAACCATCATCTTTCACGACCAGGGCAGTGGCCCCCTCGTCTGTCAAATGCATTTCAAAAAGAACTTCTTTAGCCCCGGCTTCCTTTGCATTTTTACAAAATTCACTGATAAAGTCATTTTCTCTTAACGATTGACTCATGGCACTTTGAATACGCCTTTGAGCATATTCCGCATCATGCAGCTCTTTTAAAACCTCTTCATCTTCATGTAATAGATGCAATTTTTCCGGATCAAATTCAAAAGGGTTTTTCAAATTTTCAGTCAGAAAGTTTTTAGCATCCTGCGCGAGCAAAGCATAAATAGTGGGGCGCGTGGAGGAAGTAATAAAACCAGTTTTTTCCCAAAGTTCTTGATAGAGGGTTTTTAAAGCATCAAAGTTTTCTATTTCTTGGTAATAGCTCTCTTTAGTGATAAAACGAATGGTCTCTTCCATTGTCAAATTGGGGAGGAGCTTACAATTGTTTTTTTCACAATATGCAATCATTTCTTCAAATGTGGGTTGATTGCCTTCCTGAAGGAAGTTCATTATTTTTTTAGCTGTGTTCCTTCGATCATACATGCAATATTCTGCAGCGCTTGAAAATTTTTCTATTTTTTTTGAAATGTCTTCCAGTGTCTCATTATCGAGCGCTCCTTCTTGAATGGAGGTTAATAGAAGCTCGCTGACAGATTGGAGCTTTAAAAAAGGATGGCGGTTTCTGATACGAGCAAGTTTGGCGCAAATTTCAACTGTCAGTCTTTTTGATTCAAGAGGATGTGGCATTTGTGAAATGGCAAGAAAAAGCTCATAGTCTTCTACTGACAGTTTACCATTGATCAAACTCACTGAGTGATTGCCTAAAAATTTATAAGGAAACAAATCAAAAAAACGATGAATTTCATGGCCAGACAATTTCTCAAAAAATTCAAGATTCCAAATCAATCCTCGTGCAAAAGCTGTAAAAATTTTTATCCGGGTGTGCTGAGGATGAGCCTGAACAATTTTTTTTATGATTTCCAAATCATTTAAGGTGTATTCTTTCAAGGTTTCGTTTGGGAAAGATTGTTTGCAAACTTTTGAAATATCACTAAGGCCGCATTCCTCCATTATTTCCATAAACTGGCAAAATTTACTATAGAACTCCCTATTAAGATGAATAAGTCCTTCTTCATCTCTAGTGGCACTGTGCATAAAAAATGTGTCTATGGTAGAGAAAGTATCCAGCCATTGCGTTGGATACCCTTTAAATGCCTCAAGAACCTCTTCCAAATAGGGATGGCATTGCTTTAAATTGGCTGGCCGTTTATCAAAATGGTGTCCTCCCGTTGAAAGCCCCTTCTCTTTGGCTGATTGGTACAAGCTTCCCATCATAGTGATGACAGGCAGAGAAGCACTCTTTTTTTCAAAATAATGGTAAAGATCGATTTGATAGGCAACTTCAGAGGCATCTTTACAACTCACTAATGACCGCAGGAATTTTTTTTCCTCTTTTGAAATATGTGAATTAAAATAATCAAGTGATTGTGGATTGATTTGTTGAAAGCTTTCTTTAGCGGCTTGGTATTGCCTTTTTAGAGCATTTCCAAAAAATGAGAAACCTTTTTTTAATCCTGAGATTTTCTCGGCTAATAAATAAGCTCTCAATCCTTCTTGAAGTTTTATATTGTTTGGAAAAAATAGGGAGGCTAAAATTTCGGGTGTATTTTTTTCTTCGTTCAATGTCTCATATTTCTCCCAGTCTAACTTCAGGCTGGATGAGACAGAACATCTTTCCCTTCCTTGCTCGGATTCTTTTTTATAAAGATGATTGGAAAGAATTTTATCTGTATCAATGGTTTCTTCAAACCCTTTATTTTTAAGCCATTGGTTTAATAGCTCCAAGTTATAATGCATTTTTTCAGGGTCGCTGCATGCAAATTTTTCATTGAGGAAAAGGTGCAAATCTCCGTTCATTTTTATTGCAGAGCATGACTTGATCGTGGCCTCTGGTAAAAAGTAAATTTTATAGCCGATATCTTCAAAAAAAGATTGATAGGGAAGAGCCTGAAAAAAATTTGAATTCAGGCCTATCGAGCCCTCTCCCCGGACCGTTTGCAATTCGTCTCCCAACGGCAGGCAAGGAATTTCGCTTGATCCGATTAGACCAGAAATGACTTCCATTAAATTAAATTTTTTTAAACCAATGATCGGATAAAAGGCGTTAAGCAAAGCTTCTTTTTCCTGCAAAGTCAAATCTTTTGACTGGAAAATCCCTTGTAGCAAGCTTTCAACTATTTTAAGATTTTTTTGATCTTTGTAATCAATTTCACTACGATCATGGCTTAAAAGGAGCTTTTCAAAATCAATCGTGGCTTCAATGGGGAAGGAGCCATATTCAACGGGGAATTTTTCAATCAGCTTTCCACCCTCGCAAATACGCAAGACACTTTTATTGCTTGGCGATACATATAATTTTGCACCCTCCATTTGAAGGGTTTTCGAGGGTCTTTCATTGACAAATCGGCCATTAATAAAAAACGGCAAGGTGGTGTTTTTAAAGACTTCAGTTAGATAGGAAATAATTTGGGCTTCTTTTTCTTTAAGATAAGGACTTTGGATACCGATCACGGTCCCTTCATTGATTTTGGGCTCTTCCAGAATATCGCATTGAACTGTCTCCTTCCCTTGAAAGGCGAACAATTTGAAAAAGTCGTATCCCAAACGTGTATGAAAGGACACATGCTTTGATATTTTATTAATTTGCTCCCAACGTCCCTCCACTGATCCATTTTCCATAGTGATGTTGAAAGTGACTTGATACGGAGCCTTCTCAACACCCAGGTAAAAATGAATGCATAATTTGACCAAGTCCCCATCAATCAAAAAACTAGGCCTACAGGTGAGGGAGGAAGGCTCGGGAGAAATTAAAGAAAATACTGATAATGCCCCTTGACCAAACCGGCCTGTGACATTTGGAATTCCTTCTTTAATGTCAAAAATGGCTTCAGGATTTGTGGACCTTCCTGGAACCATCAAAGGGATGAGTGAAGACCAATTCATTCCGGCATGATCTTCAAGGGTTAAAACGCCATTTTCAATCGTCAAACTGACAGGTTTATTCTGGCAACCTGCACGATAATGCGCATCATAGGCATTGCTGACGATTTCTCTCAAACAGTCTTCTTTTTTAGGAAACTGATGGAAAATTAAATTTTTGACATAATGAATGAGATTTGGAGGTAATTCAAGGGAATTGTCTGAAAGCCGTTGAATATGATTTTTTAAATCATCCATGCTTTGAATACTTTCAGGTTGAAGGGGAAGCAATCCAGAAATAAAATTGACAAGTTCAAAATATTTATTATCAACACTTTTTAATTCAAAACTTAATTGCCGAAAAATACTACTATTAACTGAATTCATACAAAACCTTTTTAATAAAAAAAATTAAAATTAATAGTAATATTTAAATGAGATAAAATCAATTAAATTATAATTCCAAAATTGTTTTATTGACTAATCATTTGCCAAATTCGGCGATGTCCTGATGAAAATGCGCGCTGCTGAAGTGTTTCGATAGATTCCCATTCAAAGCCAAGCATCGGCTGCCTAACTAAACATTGAAATCGAACGGGATCCAACCTGGCTTGAAAACGTGTAAAACCATGTATGACTGTTTCCAGGGGACCCAAAGCCTGCACAGTTAGCCCCCACTCTTTATGAATCAGGGAGACAAAAGAGGGGATTGAAATTCCTCTATCATGGGGGATTTCAAGATAGGGAAATTCAGTTAAATCCGACATAATCTTCCCTTTCTGCCCTTTTTTAACAAGATAACACCCCCCATGTTCAATGATGGCAACTGCGCGATAGAGCTGCTCTGTTTTTATTTTTTTGCCATTTAGCGGCAGACGGTCCATCGATTGATGGCGAAAGCTCAGACAGGCAGATTTCAGGGGGCATTCTCCGCAGCGGGCCTTTTTCTGGCAAACCGTAGCGCCAAGCTCAATCAATCCTTCGGCAACTGCCCAAGGCTCCTCATCAGGCAGTAAAGACTCAGCAAGCCCCCTTAATTTTTTTTGAGTGGCGGATTTGGAAATATCCTCCTCGATGTGAAAAAAGCGGGACAAGACTCTCATCACATTTCCATCGACAGCTGCCTTTTTTTGATGGAACGCAAAACTTAAAATTGCTCCGATCGTATAAGGTCCAAGTCCTTTGATCCTGGCAAGACCCTCTTCACAGTCCGGCAGCCTGCCGTCCAGTTCATTGCTAATCCACTTCGCCCCTTCATGCAGGTTACGGGCCCGTGAATAGTAGCCAAGCCCCTCCCAAGCCTTAATCACCTTGTCCAAAGGGGCTTCAGCCAGTGCCTGTACAGAGGGAAAAGTAGCCATCCAACGCTCAAAATAGGGAATGACGACAGCCGCCTGGGTTTGCTGCAGCATCACCTCTGAAACCCAAATGGCATACGGGTCGGTGGTATTTCTCCAGGGAAGCTCCCTTTTATTTGCCAAAAACCATTTTTTTAAAAGAAGACAATCAAGCATGCGAAATATTTAAAATAGAATTATGGATAGTCATTTATTTTAGACTAATATATATTTTTTACGCTTTACTAAAAAAAAAAAGAAAAATATATGATCGCAAGTCCATTGCCCGGTTTGGCAAATATTTACTATGAATTGGAAACAAAAAGCATCTACTTTGAATTTAAAAGTGATAATTTAAGCGTTAAAAGAGACAGGGTCCTCAATACGATAAAAAAAATGTCAAAGTGCTGGGAAATGACGGCATCGACGAAGACGCCTAAACAGGCTCATGTAGGGTTATGCCTCGGCTGGCAGTTGGATACAGAAAACATAAAATCTGTGCAGCAAATGATTGGGTGCATCAATTACTATACTTGCCAGGGTTGCGATGAGACAGAATTGAAGAAAATCCCTGTCTTTAAAGTTAAGAAGGATGAACTGGTCGAAGAATCCTCTAAAAAATCTGAGCATTATATTTTCAAACCAATATGTGTTGATTACGGGTTAGCGTATACACCTTTTGATGATACACCAAAGTATAAATGGTTTACTATTGAGAATGGCCAATAAGCTTCCCATTACCGTTACAATTTTAACGAAAAACAGCCAGCAATACCTGGAAGAGGTCTTGCTGGCTTTAAATAAGTTTGAAGAAGTTCTGATCGCCGATACCGGATCGACCGATCAGACCCTCTCAATCGCGCATAAATTTCCCAACGTAACAGTTCACCGTTTACCCTTTGAAGGCTTTGGACCCACCCATAACAAGGCCAGCGCCCTCGCTAGAAATGACTGGATTCTTTCGATAGATAGCGATGAAGTCTTAACGCCTGAACTATTCGATGAAATTGCCAGACTGAAGCTTGACAGTCGTTCAGTCTATTCGATGCCGCGCCGTAATGAATACCGCGGCAAGTGGATCAAATGGTGCGGGTGGCATCCTGACCGTCAGGTGCGCCTTTATCATCGTCAAGGGACACGCTTCACAGATGCCCAAGTGCATGAGTCAGTCATGACCCAAGGCATGCAACTCATTACCCTGCATTCCCCCCTACGCCATTATTCCTACACCAGCGTGGAGGATTTTCTATCCAAAATGCAGGCTTACTCCACTCTTTTTGCGCAACAAAATCAGGGAAAAAAGTCTTCCAGCTTTTCAAAAGCCCTCTCGCATGGCCTTTACGCCTTTTTTAAAAGTTATTTTGTAAAAAAAGGAGTGCTCGGGGGGAGGGAAGGTTTTGAAATTTCCTTTTACAATGCCGCCACAGCCTATTACAAATATTTGAAGCTGGCAGAACTTAACAATAAAACAAAATTATCAGACAGGCCGTGATGTCATTAGTCATTTATTGATTATTTAGCATTTCGCAGGCCTGCTGCCAACAACTTGTTATGAATATACTATCTTGAAGCTCCCCTGATGCAATATTTCTAAGCCTTAAAAGATGATAAAGTCCCTGCAAATTTTCTTCAAAACGAACATCTGCAAAGAAAATTTTTAGCACTGCAAGATTAGCTTGAGAAATATTTTCTTGCCTAAGTTCCTCAATTGCACTTTTAGTCTCTTCTTTAAAAAAAGTTTAATAGTGAAGAAAGCAGATGGCTTGACAAACATTGGGTTCATAACCTGAGTTCTGCGCCGTGTGCAACTTTTAAATAAAAAAATGCATGCCCTTGTTAATCTGTTTTCGACGAAAAAAATAGATAAGGAACAAGGGTATGCAAATAGAAGAGTTTATAAATTCTGTGTATTGCTGTGTAGAGAATTTATTCAATGAAGTATGTAAAAATTTAAAATTAAGACAAAGAGGCTTTCAGCCTAAATTTACAGATATAGAAGTACTTATACCATTTCCCGAAATTAAAATCATAAATTTGACTTGTGATCACCTTCATCTTTAAAAGATCTCTCCTTGTTGATATTCAAAGATATCAACTTCGAAAAGATCTTTTAAATCTGAAGCGCTGACAAGTCAACTTTA
>JAJTHR010000115.1 GCA_021298935.1 Parachlamydia sp.
CACTCTACTGTCAAAGATGTGTGAAACATTATACCTTGTCCAAAAGCATCGCCATTCCGGCTAGTAATGACCGCTCTCCCGGCAACGAGGTCCATTCGCACGCCAAATAAACGGAAAGTACTGTGGATAAATCAATTGCATAATTTTTATTATCCAAACTCCAGACTAAACAATCCATGAATGACTCTTTATTTAAAAAAACTAATTAATACATTTTATTAAAATACAGTTAATTATTTATAATAAATAATAAAACTATGTGGTTTCATGAATAGTATTAATAAATTTAATCAGTCTCTTAACAACCATATAAATCAACTCCATGAAATAGAGCAATATGCATTTTCAGGTGGCTTAAGATCAGAGGTCGAAAACCGCATTGTTTCAACAGTTGAAGAAAGCCTGGAATTCGTGCAGCAAAACATTGCCTTTTGCTCGGCTGAAAATCCTGTATTATCTCAATTATTTAATGAAATAAAACAGGCCGTCCAGCACCATGAATCGCCTCAAACACATCCTCTATTGAATAAAATAGATACTGTTTTTCAACACATTGCAAATCAACAGAACTCAGGGTCATTTTGGCCTGCTTTTAAAAAATTAATTACAAAAACAGTTAGCCAAGGGGATTTTGAACTTGCTGAGGTGATAAGCGAAATTCACATTGAAATGGATATGACCGAGGCAATTTCGCATTTACGCAACGCGTTTTTAAATCATCCGAATTCTTTAAAAATATTGAGTTCCTTAGATGATGCATCGTTAGTAGGCCTTTTGCCTGCCATCGATCCGGGTATAAAGGATAGCGGGGGTAACACGCTGCTCCACCACCTATGCTTCAATGAAAATCCTCCTTTTACCCCCCGTCTTTTATCTATTCTTGTTGCAGAAGGGGTCGATTTAAATGCCCGCAATGCGAGGGGGGAAACCCCTCTGCATGCAGCAGCTCAGTTTTCAAACCCGAGCATGATTGCTGAATTACTAAAGCAAGGGGCTGATTTTACACTCCCTGATCATTTTGGCCGGATTCCCCTCCTTTCGGCCATTGAATCAGAGAAGACAACGAATGCGGCGCTCCTCAAGAAGGCAGCCCAACGCCTGATTGCAAAGCAATTATCATCGACAATCCCTGAGTTTAAACCCCACCCGCCCAATGCTGGCCAAAAAGCGGCGGCCATAGGCACGCTTGCAGCAACAGGCGGCGCTGGCCTGCAGGAAATAGCTTTGCTTCCAGGTTGGGTAAAGAATGTAAACTTTCCGGCCGTCAATGCAGCCATCTCTTATTTAAGCTTGAAAGCTAATCTGAATAATCGTCAACCAATCGATCAATACAACCAAGAAATCATACAGATAAAAGAAGAGCTGAAATACTTGCCCGATTCCCAGGAAGGAATTGAAAGAAAGAATTTGCTATTAGATCAATTGAATATTCTTTCGCAGTATAAAGAAAAGGAAAAAGCAGGCGCCTGTGCGGATTGCATGCGTAATGCCCTTCAAATAGGGATCAATGCATCCAATGCCGTCCTGAACCAAAGCTATATCACATCCCTGCAGTCGGCGGGCTTTTTAAAATATGCAGCCACAGCCTCTGCCCGGCTGGTAAGTGCTGTAACAATATTTCAAAATTGGTCTAATTATAATGATGTCAAGGCACGACTTGAATTGATTCAGCATTCGCATGCGGCTTTGCATCAGCATGTCAATCAATTGAAGCAGCTGGTCTCTTCCTTCCCCGAAAATAGTTTTGAGCATCGGCTCATTGCTCTAAAAATAAAATCCTATGATGCAAAAATTGCACATCTCGAAACAATTGCGCGCCTGACATCCAGTCAAGAAAAAGGAAATTTAGCTTCCTCCTGCTGCCACATGCTTTCTCTTGCAGCATTCGTTGGTGGAACATATGGATATAACGTCGGGTGGCTTGGATCCGGAATGGCTAATGCCGGCATGGCATTTGCCTTCATTCCGGCTGCCCAAGGATTTGTTTATCAATTAAAAAAAGGGTGGGAAAATTTTCAGGGGCCTCATGAAAGAGTGTCACGCGCCATTCAAAAAAGAATGAATCCGTTTTACGACCAAATAGAGCTGTCTGAAAAAACAGCTAAAATGTTAGGAATGGATGAGGGCGAACTGCAGAACGAGCTGGATGCCATGGGCCGATTACTAAAGGGCGAGGCAAAAGAAAATTTTAGAGAGATTTTAATTCAGGCAGGACTTGCCCCCTTAAATACAAATGCCGATGCTGATCGAGCAATTATGGAGTTTCTAGCATTATAGATGGAAAATATTTTAGATCAACTCATTGACTTTTTTGAGGGAAGCGGCCTGACGGCGATTCGCATGAATGATCCGGCGCCTCATTTAAACGTGCAATTACCCTTGGATGCAAAAAATCGCCAAAGAAGAGCTTTGGTTCATATTGAAGAGGCCGCTCTTTCTCCGGCCGCCCCCTTTTATTTTGTCCATTTCTACCTGCCCCTTCCGTTTGAAGTCCGCTTAGAAGCAGTCGGAGAGACGGCCCGCATGATCAGTTTTTTTAACAAATCTCTTCTATCTCCGGGCTTCGTCCTTGACGAGTCAAGCAAAGTTGTTTTTTTCCGCTATGCATGGATGCTCCCCAAAGAAAATCTTCAGCCCGCTCTCTTCGCAGCAATGATTGGAATGATTACTTTATGGTTGGATACCTTTTCTGATTCCATCGAAGAAGCAGCCCAGGGTAAAGCTATGGCGGCAATTCTTGAAGAAAAAATCAGAGATCTAGTGCCTTAACTAAGAGGTGGGAAAGCTTTTTTGCCCCTTCCTGTGTTAAATTTTTAGCTAAAATAACTTCCAGGTTTTCTAGTTGGCTCATTTTAGAAAAAAATTCGTACCCTTCTTTACTCAAAGATGTACCATAAAAAGAAAAATTTTTTAAATTTCGAAATTGATGTAATCGGGCGGCTCCCTCATCGTTTAAGGATGAAGTCAGGGAGAGTTTTAAAGTTTTAATACACGGACAAGTATGAGCAACTTTTGTTAAATCATCTGCTGTTAATTTAAGAAGGGAATTCCCCAAATCAGCGACATGCAATTGCCCTTTTAATCTTTCAAATAATTGAAATAGTGATATTTTTGTTCTAAATGTACTTAAAGCGACAAGTTGATTGTTAAAAACAGCGGCCGCATAAATTCCCTTCACCCTTTCCATTGATTCGGTGTTTTTTTTTGCCCAGGCGAGAGAACAAACGAAGGCAGGTGTGGAAAATTCCTTATAATCACTGCTGCTTTGGGCTAATTGTTCAATGACGCAATGGACCACTTCAATAGGCAATTGTGAAAAATAAGACGATATCATAATATTCTTCTAATTTCATTTTAGTTAAATATAACATTATAACTGTATGTCGTCAATTCATAATAATGTAGATAGGGGAAATAATCATCGGCGCTTTCTTTAAATTGAGTTAAATAAACTTGCTATCAACAAATAGGGCGATGCCCGGATCTATTTAAAATATTTGATAGGATAATGCCTCTCAAGGAGAGCAATTATGTTTATATCAAGACTGTGTGCTCCTTATCATCTAAACCATTCCCTATATCGCCCGCATGAGTGTAAGATCTCTACATGCAGTAGTTTACATTTTACCAAAAATTTGGAATCTGTAAAATATTTTTAGCATTTTATTCTATGCAAAACCAAATAAATGATAGGAGGCCAAATATGCCGCTTGAGCAAATACCGGGACTTCAAGGCTCGGATTCAGAAAAATACCAAAAAAGTTTAATTGAACTGATCCAATCAATAAAAGGATGGGAAAAACTCAATGAAATAGATCAAGAAGTTCCCGTTATTAATTTTATGGATGCATTAGGCCGCTTGTTTTTGGACTATTTTCAGTTTCATCTAGACGAGGCAAATGCTTGCGCAGTTCAATACCAATCGCTTTTAAAATATTCTGTAAGACCTATTTCATCTTATATTACCAATTTATGGGGTAGGCTAAGGGGTGCTGATGAATATGAGGAACCATGGGAATAGGCTTGTTGGGGTCGAACGAACATTGAAGCCTTCAATACCATGTTTAAACAAGTTTTAGATCCTCCTTTAGACCCTGAATGGATTGATGATTATATGAATGACAGAAGAGGAACAGCTTTTCTTCCCTGGAATGACATTCCCAAAAATGCACCAGCCTCTCATTGGTGGTGGTTTGAAAAATTTGGAACATCATGGTTAAAAGAGGTGTAAAATGAGATGCGAATTACAGGAACCAATTTCAATTAGCTTCGATATTCCCAAATTACAACACTTACAGCCCTTTCATCCGCGTCTAAGCTGACTTTCGTCGCTTTCCGTAAGTTGAAAATCATCTCGCCATCAACAAATAGGGCGATGCCTGGCTTGAATTTGAAAAAAATTCTATTTAAAATTTAAAATGTTTGATAGGATAACGCCTCCCAATGGAGAGCAATTATGATTATATCAAGACTGTGTGCTCCTTATCATCTAAACCATTCCCTATATCGCTCGCCTGCGTGTAAGATCTCTATATGCTGTTTGAATGTATTTAAAAGAGTCTTTTATGAAACGCCAACTTATTATAGTAAAGAGTTTACATATTACCAAAAATTTGGAATCTGTAAGGTACTTTTAACATTTTATTCTATGCAAACCCAAATAAATGATAGGAGGCCAAATATGCCGCTTGAGCAAACACCGGGACTTCAAGGCTCGGATGCAGAAAAATACCAACAAAGTTTAATGGAACTTATTCAATCAATAAAAGGATGGGAAAAACTTAATGAAATAGAACAAGAAGTTCAGGTTTTTAATTTTATGGATACATTAGGTCACTTGTTTTTAGACTATTTTCAGTTTCATCTAGACGAGTCAAATGCTTGCGCAGTTCAATACCAATCTCTTTTAAACTACTCTGTTGATCCTATTACATCTTATATTATCAATTTATGGGGTAGGCTAGAGGGTGCCGGTGAATATGAAGATCCATGGGATGAGGCTTGTTGGGGTCGAACGAACATTGAGGCCTTCAATACCATGTTTAAACAAGTTTTAGATCCTCCTTTAAACCCTCAATGTATTGACAGATATATGAATGATAGAAAAGGAACGGCTTTTCTTCCCTGGAGAGATATTCCCAAAAATGCACCAGTCTCTCACTGGTGGTGGTTTGAAAAATTTGGAACATCGTGGTTAGAAGAGGATTAAAAATGAGATGCGAATTACAGGAACAGGTTTCAATTAGCTTCGATATTCCCAAATTACAACCTCATTTAGTATGTGATGAGAGGTTTTGTATTGATAAGGGTGAGGAAATTTGCATGTCATCCGAATTTAAAGAATACTTGCAATCCAATTTCAAAGTAGATCAAGACTTTAAAAAGAATTTTTATAACTATCAAAAAAATGATCTTTTATGGTACCTGACCAAGGATCTAAAAATAAAAAATTTCTTAGCTAGCAGCGTAGGCCATCGCCTTCGCTATAAAGAACATGATAAAAAGGCCTGTCAATTTATTGACAATGTGTTTGATTTTTATAATACTATATTTGTTAGGGGAAACCTTCTTGAGGATGGCAAACCTTTTATTAATTCTTTTAATGATGAAAAAAGGAAAAATCAAGCAGTGGTTCCCTATCATCAAATTTGGAAAGAGGATAATTTATGGGGAGAAAACCTAAAGAATAGTTTATATAACTATAAAATTTATTTTACAAACTTATGTGAATTAGCAAGAAAAAGATCTGTTGGGGAAATTTATCGCTTGTTTGATCTTGCTAATAGATACGATGAAAATTACAACATTGGTTTATCTGATTTTTTAGCTCTCCTCTATGCAATGGGCCATAAAAATAAAAAGAAACCGGAATCTATTTCTGAATTTGTCTCCTATTATGAATTCTTCAAAGAAGATATAAAAAATTGCACAATGATGTATCAAGAACTAGCTGAAAAAACCAGTAAATTTAACTTAACCAAAAATGGAATCCTGGATGCTTATCTGCACCTTATCAGCAGTGAGGGGATTAAAAAGGCAAATGATGTATGGCGTACCTATTATGAAGCAATCAAAAATTTATTTGGCGGTGCTCTTTATTTCGAAGAATCGACTGACAGCCAATTTGTAGATTCCTTAAGAAGCCACCTTCGACGAACCCCCTCTCCTTTTTCTCTGCCCTTTTCTTCCCTTGATTCAGCC
>JAJTHR010000002.1 GCA_021298935.1 Parachlamydia sp.
CAGCAGCAGGTAAATAAACTGACGACGATAGGGGGCCAGCCTCGCATAAAAAAAAGAACCTGTTAGGAAGCTTAAAGCAATTGCTGCGCAAATCCAGGCAGGAAAGAGGCCGTAAAAATAAATAAATTGATAAAAAGGGGAGGAAGAGAAATGCCCTTCATAAAAAAAGAAAGAGGAGGCGGCTTGATCAAAGGGGGAAAAAGCAGCAAGGATCAAAAGGAAAATGACGGTAACAAGAAAATTTTTATACATCTTATTTAAGATTTTTTCGTCCATTATACTTGAAGGCCTGTTTAGTTCAAACTATTGAGAGGGTGCCTACAAAATCAGCTGATCCATTTTGTAGATACCCTCACATTCTAAAACATCTTTTTCTACTAGCCAATTCCGATTTCTGTTATTCTTCCCTACTAGTGAACCAGCCTTAGGATCTTGATGCCTGACAGAAGCAGCCCGCTCATAAACCAGCAAGAATTGAAGTTTTCTGGGGAACAGGGTTTTTTTGATAAGAGCCGTGTCATTTATGTCTTACTTTTAGGGGTTTTTTCCCTTTTCCTTTTCGCCTTTCTTCATTTTCGTGAAGTGCGTGTAGACATTCTTGAGCTTAACAGCATAGCCCCAGGTTTTATTGTTTCTCAGGTTAACTTTGAATTTGCAGACGATGAAGCCACCCTGCTCCTCAAGCAGGAATCGAGGCGCGATCTTGGCAAAATCTATCAGCTTTCAAGAAAAGACATTCGCCAAAAAAGAATTGAATTTGAAAATTTCCTCCTTTACAACCAAGCCTGGCATGAAACAGTGGAAAGCGAAAGGGTCTTTGACGAGCTTTACCAGGCCCTAGAAAAAATGGAAAATGGCTTGATCGCCATCCGCTTTACAGATGCCCTGACGCTTGAAAAAATGCAGCAAATGGGCTTTCCGACAAGCTCCTATCTAATTTACACTCCCAATACAGCGCTTGGTCAAGTCATCCTTCCCTCCTTCGTATGGGATTATTTTCAGGAACACACTCTTGCCGCTACACTTTTTAATCCATTGACAGCAGGGCTGCTGATTGAATTTTTCAAACCCAGCCGTTGGCACATCGAAGAAGATCAGGCAACTGAAAAAATGTTGCGAAAAAAAATACAAAGTCAAATTCCTGAAAAATTGACAAGGGTCTATGCGGGGAACCGCATCATCGACCAGGGTGAAAAAGTCACCTCCCGTCATATTGCCATGCTTCAGTCGATGAAAAATGAAATGGGGGCCAAACGCCATTTAAATTCCCCTTTTACCCTCCTTGGCTCTTTTTTGTTGACCCTCCTTTTTCTCGGCATTTTAATCGTCTATTTTAAAGTCAATCAACCGCGCATTATTCAATCAAATCGGAAACTTTTTTTATTCATTACAATTTCAATTCTTGTGCTTGGCCTTTCAAAGCTGACTGAATTTTTTCTTTTGAATTCCAAAAATAATTTAATTGAAACCATTCGCTACCCCTTATTTATTCCCTTAGCCGCGATCCTTTTCACAAGCTTGCTAAATCCGGCTCTTGCCAGCTTTGCCGCCGTTTTTCTCACCATTCTTTCGGTCATTGCCCTTGCCTTCGAATGGCAGGCCTATCTTTTATTGAATCTGACAGCCGCATTGACTGCCATTTTAAGCGTTTATTCGCTGCGTCGAAGAAAGGAAATTTTCGTCGTCTGCATCAAAGCCTGGCTTTGCTGCACACTCGCAATTATTTCTTTGCATCTGTATAATAACACCCTTGGCAACTTCGCTTTCATTAGCGACCTTTTAAGTAGCGGCTTCTTCATGCTTTTGACAGCCATTTTAGTTGTCGGCTTGCTTCCTCTTTTTGAAACAGGTTTCGGCATCATGACAGATGTCTCGTTAATGGAATACATGGATCCCAACAATGACATTTTACGCCGCCTGACGATCGAGGCTCCGGGGACTTACCAGCATTCGGTTGTCGTAGGAAATTTAGCGGAAGCGGCGGCCCTTCCGATCGGTGCCAACGGATTATTCTGCCGTGTTGCCACGCTTTATCATGACATCGGCAAAATGGCAACGTCGCAATATTTCACAGAAAATCAACTGGGTGAGATGAATATCCATCAATTGCTTACTCCCCAGGAATCGGCTCAGGTGATAATGGCGCATGTTCCCGAAGGGGTGGGCATCGCACGGGCTGCCGGCTTGCCTGAGCCGATCATTGATGTGATCAAGGAACATCATGGCACCACGCTCGTCTATTATTTTTACAGGAAGCAACTGGATAAGGTAGGGGGCGATAAAAGCAAAGTCGAGGAAAGAGAATTCCGCTATGCCGGTCCTAAACCGCGCAGCAAAGAATCAGGGATTATCATGATCGCCGATTCTTTTGAAGCGGCCTCGCGCTCACTGGACGTTATCAATGAAGATACCCTGACTTCCCTGATCGATCGGCTCGTACGGGAAAAAGTCGAGGATGGTCAGCTGGATCAATGCCTTCTGACGTTCGAAGACCTTTCCCTTGTCAAAAAAGCGTTGGTTAAAACCATCATGGCGGCCGGGCATGCGCGTGTGAAATACCCGGTGCCGGAGAAAAATTTGCTTGAACATTTTGAGGAAACCTACCTTGACGTATGAATTAGCTTTAGTCACAGGCGCCACCTCAGGCATCGGCTACGCTCTTTGCCGCTTGCTTGCCCGTCAGGGGATATCTCTGCTTGTCACAGGACGCAATGCCGCTCAATTGGGTGCCCTGCAAAAGGAATTTCCGGACTTGGTACACAAAGCCTTCACGGCTGATCTATCGACCTCGGAAGGAGTGGCCCAAATCATCGAAATCATTCAAGAGTATTCTCCGGATCTCGTGATTAACAATGCAGGATTCGGACTCTATGGCGATGTGCTTTCGTATTCTATGGAGGAATCGGAAAAAATGATTGCCGTCAATATTGAAGCCGTCATGAAACTATCCATTGAAGCTGCACGTGCGCTTGTATCCAATCAACAAAAAGGGACCATCCTGAATGTCGCTTCGGCTGCCGCTTTTCTGACAGCTCCGATTCTAGCCGTGTATGCAGCCTCTAAAGCGTTTGTGGTAAGTTTTTCATCCTCATTTGATCAGGAAGTCAAGTCCCATGGCGTCCGCGTATTGGCTGCCTGTCCGGGGATGGTTGAAACGGCATTCAGCGAGCGTGCCGGAGCAAACAAGAGGCATGAAAAGCAAGGGGTGATGAGCGTTGACTATGCAGCCGAAGCGATTTGGAAACAAATTCTCCGCTTAAAGCCTGTCGAAATCATCGACTGGAAGGTCCGCTTGCTTATTTGCTTATCCCGCTGCCTTCCACGAAAATGGTCAGCAGCTTTATTTAAAAACATTATGTTGGAGCGCATTGCTCCCCGTCCTTTAATTTTAAGGCCCCCATGCAAGAAGAAGAAGAATTCGTAGAACCAGAAATAACTGAAGAAACCATCCCCAATGGCTTTGCCCATTTTAACTTAGATCCGCTTATTATCAAAGCGCTAGATAAGATGGCATTTAAAGAGCCGTCGCCCATTCAGCAGCATGCCATTCCATTGATTTTGCAAAATCGTGATTTAATTGCCCTATCCCAGACTGGATCGGGAAAGACGGCCACTTGTGCCATTCCGGTGAGTCATCGGGTGGATACTTCGAGGAAGGGGATTCAGGCATTGATTATTGTTCCCACTCGCGAGCTGGCTCTGCAGTATGCAACCGAGACGCAAAAAATTGGAAAGTACAAAGGAGTCAAGGCGTTTGCCATTTTTGGAGGGGAAGATGCAGCTATGCAGCAATCGAAGCTGCGGAGCGGCGTACAGATTCTTGTGGCCACTCCCGGCCGCCTCATCGATTTCATTTATTCACGTCAAATCGATCTTTCCGAAGTAGAAACGTTGATTTTGGATGAAGCGGATGAAATGCTGAGTATGGGCTTTTATGACGATCTTGATTTTATCATTCAATGCTTGGTCCATTCGCACCAGACCCTTTTGTTTTCCGCTACCATGCCAACCCAGATCCGGAAGCTGGCTAAATCGCACATGAAGGATCCTTTAGAAGTCAATTTGATCGCCGACCAGGCCACTCCCACTCTTATCGACCACCGGTTTATTTTTTGTCCCTCTCATCACCGTGACTCAATCCTTGTGGACTTGCTAAAAGATCTACAGCCGGTACAGGCTCTCATTTTTTGCCACTCCAGGTTTCAGGTGGAAAAGGTATGTCAAGCACTGCAAAGGCAATTGCATGGGGTCGATTTTCTGCATGCCGGACTTACTCAGGATATTCGCTCGATTGTCACATCCAAGTTTCGGAGTCAAAAAATCCGCTATTTGGTCGCTACCGATGTCGTAGCCAGGGGGCTGGACTTTTCAAAAGTCAGCCACGTTTTCATTTACCAGCTGCCTGACGAGCCGGAAATTTATTTGCACCGTTCCGGGAGAACGGGGCGTTGGGGAAAGGAGGGGTTGGTCATCTCATTCGTCACGCCTCGCGAAATGTCCCACCTGCGGCGTGTGTCGCAGCATCTTAAGCAGGAACCGATCTGGCTGGGAGAGCCACCTCCGTCCAAGACGGAGAAAATGGAGGCACCCGCCAAGCCTTATCGTCGAAAACCGCCGGGTGCGCAAACGAAATGAAAAAAAGCATTGCCATTGGCCCAGCATTTGTAGGGGAAGATCATCCCCCGTTTATTATTGCCGAACTATCAGGCAATCATAATGGCTCGCTTGAGCGGGCGCTGTCTTTGGTAGATGAAGCCGCAAAAGCCGGTGTGCAGGCAGTCAAGCTGCAAACCTATACTCCTGACACAATCACCCTGAACTTAAGCCGTCCTGAATTCATTATTCAGGGCGATAGCTTGTGGGCTGGAAGGCAGCTTTATGAGCTCTATGCCGACGCTCACCTCCCTTGGGAATGGCATGAGCCTTTATTCAACCGCTGCCGTGAAAATGGGCTGATCGCTTTCAGCACGCCTTTTGATGAAACAGCAGTCGATTTCCTTGAAACTTTGCATGTCCCTTGCTACAAAATTGCCTCGCCGGAAATCATCGATCTGCCCTTAATTGAGAAAGCGGCGGCTACCGGTAAGCCATTGATTATTTCCACGGGCGGTGCGGATTTAATTGAAATTGAAGAAGCCGTGCAAGCGGCCAGGAAAGCGGGGTGCCGGGATTTAATCCTCCTCAAATGCACCGCTGCCTACCCATCCGATCCATCCGACATGCATTTAAGAACAATTCCTCATTTAAAGGATGGCTTTCAAACACTCGTTGGCCTATCCGACCACACCCTCGGCATTGGCGTTCCCGTGGCAAGCATTGCGCTTGGGTGCTGCATGATCGAAAAGCATTTTACCAACTCCCGTTTAGAAGGGGGAGTGGATAGCGCCTTTTCCCTTGAGCCGGCGGAAATGAAAGAGTTGGTGCAAGAAACGAGAAGAGCATGGGAGGCACTGGGAAGCATCCATTATGGCCCGCTTCCAGCAGAAAAAACCACCCTTTCTCATCGCCCCTCGCTTTATTTTATGGATGATTTGAAAGAAGGGCAGGCTATCGAAGAGCAACACATACGTTCCCTTCGTCCGGACAGTGGATTGCCTCCCAAATGGGCGCCCGCCCTGATAGGGATGAGATTAACGCGCCCCGTGCAAAAAGGGGAGCCGGTGACATGGAATTCTTTTAACAGGGAGAAAGAAAATGAAAACGTTTGAAGCGGCCTGGAATAATTTTCTTACGAACAAAAACATCGAAGAAGAAAAAATTGGATTAAAAGACTACCGCACTTATGAATTTTCCCTGTTGGAAGAGTTTAGCCATCTGCAAAAGGTGCGCTACCGCGACTATATCGTTGAAATCGATCGTTACAAAGGGTGCCGCCCTTACATAGAAAACCAGGTCTATCTGCAGAGTGGCGTACCGATGAGCGCTTCATGGATCAGCCTGATGCATTCCCAGCCATTTATTGCCACACAGGCCCCCTTTAAAAGCAACCTCTCTATTTTTTGGGAAATGATCGCCGAGAAGGAGATCCATCAAATTGTCATGGTGACGGAGTTGAAGGAGCAAAACAAGGAAAAGGAATTTGCCTATCCCTATTGGCCGCAAGAGATCAATCAGACACTCGAATTAGATAATCAGAAAGTGACATGCATTGAGCACACGTGCCAGTTTCCCGATAGCCATCAGTTCATTGAAATACGTAAATTCAAACTAGAGGGACCCTTAGGCCAAAGAATCGTTACACATTACTGGTATCGAAATTGGCTGGACGACACGGCTCCCTGCCAACATGCAATACTCAATTTATTAAATACTGTATCGAGTGAAACGCAAGGGCATCCCATATTAGTCCATTGTTCGGCAGGGATTGGCCGTACAGGTGTCTTTCTTACCTTGTATCATTTGCTGCATGCAAAAAATTCGGCCTTCAAAAATCTTTTCACTTTCATCGCTTATCTGCGTTGGCAAAGGCCTTATTCAGTAGCCGTCTATCCCCAATACGAATTTTGCTATGCCATGAATGAGAAATTAGGCTGTTAAGTTGATTAACCGGTTAGCCGGATGATTGGTTGAGTCTTTGATTGAAATCTGCTCAGTGTAAAAAATCGAATTAAAAAAGTTGATGATAATCAGTGAATAACTTAGACTAAAAAAATAATTTACTCATCTTACGCAAAAAGAGCAAAATGAAAGCCAAGAGATTTTGAAAAATCAATTAATTCAAAAAGTGCAGCAATATTTTCTAATATTGCGAGCATTTTTGAAGTTAATTGAGATTCAAAAGATCTGCTTATTCATCTGCTCCTTTTGGCAGAGGTGAGTAATTGATACTTCTTCATAGGAAAAAGTAAAATCAGCTTAAGCCAATGCATCCTTATTCTGCTTTGAATAGGGATTTTAAATATTTTATGGGAAAAAATGTCTGCGGAAACAATAATCGATGTGTATGTCAGAGGACATGGGATATTTAGAGAAAATAAAGATTTCTCAAATAAAGACCAAAAGACCCGAAGGGACATCAATAAACGGCATATTTATCAAGAAGACTTGAATCCTCATGTTAAATTGTTTTTTTATGGTCAATCTGGGTATGAAGTATCTGGTGGATTCGCTGATAGCATTATTCTTTCACAGATGAAATTAAATCCCTATCACTGTGCTTCCAAATTTGCAAGTAGCCTAGAGCATAAATCTCGACCAAATAGCCGCAAGTATATCTGCTGGCCTGATAGCCACAGCCATAAAGATAGCCGTGTTATGTATCCCCATGCAATATTTTCACGTTCAGGGTGGGATGGCATCTCCACCTTTGCCTATCCGTCTGAAGATGGCCGAGCAAGAGTATTAAATTATGATATAGGGCCTGATGATGATAGGAAAAAACTAATTACTGCTCTCATAGAAATAACAAATCAAAAAAACCAAGGCAAGTATGAATCTAAGTCAAGAGCATTAGCGATTAGAGGACCTATTGATCACAAAAATAAAGAAGAAACCTCACTTTACGATAATATGATTCAGGATAATGGGATCCTTTTCCAACCTATTAGATTTTGTTCACTCTATGAAATAATAAAACATTATTCAAACAAGTTTACTAATAAGTTCATTGGGAATCATGAGATTAGGATTCACTGGACTCTATGCAGGTTATATGCTTCGAACATAGATGATACAGATATAGATCCTGATTACATCAATGGAAGAGGGGATAAAGAATATTATGTGGTGGATAGTGAACATAAAAAACCAAATGCCACTTCTGAGCTCAATCAATGGTTAAATGTTCTTTGGGGGAGCTAAGGTTGTGCCATAAGATAATTGATACTTTATCAAAGGTTGGATCGTTTCTCTTTCACCGAATTTAATTAGACAGTCAATGTTAAACTCTTTAAATAATTTTGTATAATTTTTTCACTTTGCTGAGAAGGCATTCTGACAAAAGAACAGGAATCCACTCTGTTAGTCCTTTGTGATAAAAAACAAAATCGGCAGGTGTGGACCAAAAAAGACTGCAGTATCCCCCAGTACAAAACCAATGCCTTCTATTGTGAACGAAGTTCCACCTGTTTCAGGGCCAAAGTTTGGAGTTAGGCTAGTTATAGTGGGCGGTACTGGAGGGTCATAAGAATATCGATCAAAGGAAGTGATCCGCGAAGTTCTCAAAGGATGAGAATGGGGTCTTATGTGTTTTGCACACACTTAGCATATAAGACTGATGGAATCAATAAATTTTTAAAGATGTTCCTAAAAATATGAGCATCAATACTTGAGCGCTTTATTCGGTTGTTATCCCATCAAAATGCTCTTCGTTGGTTTCAGCATCGGCTTTTGTTTTATGAATGACGCCATCACGATGATTTGGGGGAGAGTATAGAGTATAAAGTTTAAGAGGTTTGTCAGATGAAGTATTGATGATGTTATGTTTTGCCCCGGCTGGTACAATTATACTAAACCCATTGCTTATCTTGTGTGTGATTCCATCCAATATCGCTTTTCCTTCTCCTGCTTCACACCTTATAAATTGATCCAGTTGATGTATTTCTTCTCCTATGTCTTCGCCAGGTTTCAAACTCATTACGACAAGCTGACTATTTTTAGCTGTATATAAAACTTTTCGAAAATTTTCGTTCTGAAGCGAGATTTTTTCTATGTTTACAACATAACCCTTCATAATTGTCCTCCATGTTAATTTTTTTTACTTAAACACCTTACTTTTGTGTAACATTTGCTTATTTTTAAATCGATAGATGGTTTTTAATTTAAAAAATCAACTTTGAGAATTTTTCTTCAGCGGATGGCATAACGTTTGTAAAACCACTGTTTTACCATTTCTACGGCCAGTAAATAAATTATCACCATTCCCGCCAAAATAAGAAAGAATAGCAAAGGAGGAACCACAAATCCAAGATACATTCCTAATGGAGTAAATGGGAGAAAAATAGCTAATGCCACTACTAAGAGAGAACAAATAGTTAGCCAAGGATTGGGGCGGCTCTTAAGAGGATTCTTGCGCGTGCGGATGATGAAGATTACAAGGACCTGGGTTGCCAATGATTCGATGAACCAGCCAGTTTGAAAAAGAGCCTCTCCGGCTTGAAAAACTTTTATCATCACAAAGAAGGTGAGAAAATCAAAGATAGAGCTGATTGGACCAACGATCAGCATAAACTTGCGAACAAAATTAATGTCCCATTGCCTGGGGCGCATCAGGTATTCTTTGTCGACATTGTCTAATGGGATAGGGATTTTGGACATGTCATAGAGCATGTTGTTAACTAAAATCTGCGTGGGGAGCATGGGAAGAAATGGAAGGAACAAGGATGCTCCAGCCATACTGAACATATTGCCAAAATTGGAGCTGGTCCCCATCATAATGTACTTCATAATATTGCCGAAGGTGCGGCGCCCTTCGATAACTCCGCTCTGTAACGCCTTAAGATCATGCTCTAAAAGGATCATATCGGCTGCATCTTTAGCTACATCAACGGCACTATCCACAGAAATTCCGATGTCCGCCGAATGAAGAGATGGAGCATCATTAATCCCATCTCCAAGATATCCTACAGTATGACCGCGTCTCTTTAAGGCTAGAATGATTCGATTTTTTTGTGCGGGAGTCACGCGGCAAAATAAGTTAACATTTTCCACTTGCCCTACCAAAGCCTGATCGTCCATTTTCAGAAGATCCGCCCCTGTCAAAATCCCGGTGATAGGCAACTCTAGCTGACCGCAAATATGCTTTGTGACCAGTTCATTATCTCCGGTTATTACCTTGATAGAGACTCCACTGTCAGCAAGGTCTGCTAAAGCTTTTTTCGCACTTTCCTTAGCCGGATCAAGAAAAGCTGCAAATCCTGAAAAAACAAGTTTTGTTTCATCATTGACCACGGCATGCGGATAGTCGTTTTCTACCTGGCGTCAGGCAATTCCGAGCACTCGAAAACCGTCTCTACCAAGAGAGTCAAACAGAGCTCTTAAAGAAACCATAGCGGCCTCATCTAAAGGAATTAGATTGGTTTCGCTACCGCCCTCATAATTTGTGCAAAGGCGCAAAATATCTTCAGGTGCTCCTTTAACTACAAGCATTCTTTTCTGTCCATTATCCACAAGTACAGAAACACGACGGCGCTCGAAATCAAAAGGCACTTCGTCTATTTTCCGCCAACTAGTCATATCGATGTTTTTATGCTCAAGGATTGCGTCATCGAGAGGGCTTCTCAAACCTGTTTCAAAATAGCTGTTCAGATAAGCCCACTCTATAATCCGCTCATTTTCATTTCCAAGAGCATCTACGTGACGCTCCAGGTGAATTCTTGCTTCAGTCAGGGTACCGGTCTTATCGGTGCATAGCACATCCATACTTCCCAGGTTTTGTATCGATGCTAATTGTTTAACGATGACTTTTTTATCCGACATGCGCTGAGCGCCACGGGCAAGAGTCACTGAAACGATCATTGGAAGCAATTCTGGTGTTAATCCGACTGCCAGCGCTATAGCAAATATAAAGGACTCTAGCCAGGGTCTATGATAGTAGGCATTAACGAGAAGTACAAATAGGACGAGGAAGATAGTAAGGCGCATAATAAGCAGCCCAAATCTGCGAGTACCTTGCTCGAATGCTGTAGGAGGTGCCTTGGCAATGAGGCTGTCAGCAATATCCCCAAGTACTGTATTTGAAGCAGTTTCGCAAATCAATACTTATGCAGTACCGCTAATTACCGAAGTTCCTCGCAGCACTGTATTGGTGGCTGATAGGATCTCAGCCTCATCTGGCAATTCGCCGGGCTTTTTTTCGACTGGATACGGTTCTCCAGTTAAAAGGGCCTGGTTTATGAAAAAGTCCTTGGCTTCCAATAGGCGCCCATCGGCTGGGACTAAGTCACAGGCAGCAAGCAATACAACATCTCCGGGAACTAGCGAAGGCAGAGGTATCTCCTGAGATTTTCCATCTCGCAACGCCTGCACATGGACGGTCACTAACTGACGTAACTTTTCAGCCTCTTTTCCTGCCCTATATTTCTGAATAAAATCCAGTGTTACGCTCATAATTACCATTAGTGAAATAATGATAAAATTAGTCACATCGCCAGTGAAGGCTGATATAGCGCTAGCAACGAGAAGAATAATGATGAGCGGATTATTAAATTTTGATAGAAACTGTAACAACCTTGCGTTTTTTCTCTGGGGATGAAATACATTGGGACCATAACGTTTCAGACGACTAGCTGCCTCGTTGCTTTTAAACCGTCTGGGGTTGACTTATGATATTCAAGCAGAGCTGTCAAATTCTGCTGCCAAAAGGCGGGTTCCTTATCAAACTGCACACTCATGATTCACCACATTTCCAATTCAGAATTTCGGGCATGTCTTGGCCATGTTTATCAAGGTCAAGTTTGTGTTCGATGAGTTTGTGCTGGACTATCTGCTTCAGGTACCTCCCTTTGGATCCTAAATGTGGTAAGCAATCAATCACGTCTTGTACCATAAATTCTCCTTGTTAGGTTTATTCTAAAGATTGACGAGTTTTGGAGATGAATCAAGTGATTTGGCAATCCATTCTGTCGATAACACTCTTCAATCCAACCATGTCATTTAAAACATTTATCAGCATTTTTTAATACGAGAAATAGCTGCTGAGCCCAAGACCTATGGATTGTTAGTTAATGTGAATGAAGGCATTCTGACCACGATATTTTAATTGACATTTTTGGTATTTGGTAAAACAAAAAAGATTTCCAAGTTCCTCTTTCCATCTTCGAAGCAGCTGGACTTTCTTTACATAATATTTTGAATGTTTTGGTATGCATTGTTCTGCAAATCGCTCAATCAAATCATTGACTGTGTGTTTTCGTGAAGCTGACTGACTTTTTGCTTCTCTCTCGAAGAGGGGTCCAAAACGAACAAAATCGAGTTAAGGGCTTGCTTTTTTTAAAACGAAACTTTACATACTTGAAAATTAAGCTATTCGAAAAAAGGCAAGTATGGGATCGGATTATTTTTCCCTGCAAATCTATTTTATCCTGGTCGTTTTTGTCACTTTGACTGTTTTGGCGCTATCGGGGATTTTTCCCTCCATTCACTCAAGCGACACAAAATTCATGCCGTATGAATCCGGCATTCGTACTGCAACCAACCTATTGAACGAACGCTTTCCTTTAAGGCATTATCTGGTGGCCCTCCTTTTTCTTGTCTTTGATATCGAGATTATTTTTATGTATCCTTGGGCCGCTGTGGCAAAAGAAATCGGTCGGTTTGCCTTCTATGAAATGACTTTTTTTATCGCCACGCTGGCCGTCGGGTTTACTTATGTCTGGCGTAAAAGGGGGCTGGAATGGGAATGAATCAACAACATAAAGTCCCGCTTATCGTCGCTCCGCTCGAAGCGTTGATTAATTGGGCGCGCAGCAATTCCATGTGGCCGGCCCAATTCGGCCTTGCTTGCTGCGCCATTGAAATGATGTCGACGGCTGCCAGCCGCTACGACATGGCCCGCTTTGGGATGGAGGTTTTCAGAGCCTCTCCCAGGCAAAGCGATGTCATGATCGTGGCCGGCCGGGTCAGCCAGAAAATGGCCCCGGTGCTTGTTAATATCTATGAGCAGATGCTGGAACCTAAGTGGGTTCTATCCATGGGAGATTGCGCGTCCTGCGGCGGTGTGTTTAACAACTACGCGATCATCCAGGGTGTCGATAAACTAGTCCCTGTCGATGCCTATGTGGCGGGGTGCCCGCCAAGACCTGAAGCACTGCTCGACTGCCTTCTTCTTCTACAAAAAAAAGTGCGGGAAGGAAAGCGATGAAAACGGAAGAGGCTCTAATTGCGCTCAATGGGGAGTTTGGAGAAGAGATCAAAGAGGTAGCCGTTTTTTTGGGTCAAACGAGCGTTGAAATGAGCCGCCAAGGATTAAAGGGCGCTTTAGCTTTTTTAAAACAAGCAGGGTATGCGGTTTTAATGGATCTAACGGGGGTTGATTATCTCTTCCCCCTTGTGCGTACCAAAGTGGTTTACTGGCTGCATCATCCGGCAAATCTGGAAAGGGTGCGCGTTTTTGCCTATGTCAAAAGAGGGGAGTCCCTTGAGTCTGTGGTTTCTCTTTGGGAAGGAGCCGACTGGTATGAGCGGGAGCTCTTTGACATGTTCGGCATCCATTTTGAAAATCATCCTGGCTTGACACGCATTTTAATGCCGGACGATTGGGAAGGGTACCCCATGCTGAAAGACTACCCGTTGACTGAAGTGCCTGTATTATTTAAACATGGGGTCCATCCAAAAGTCCCCTCGGAAATTTTATCCTATGAGAAAAGTAAGCAAAGAGCAACTTGAAGAGCTTGAAAAGAGCGACCAGTTGATGGAGCTCAATTTAGGGCCCCAGCATCCCTCCACGCATGGCGTATTACGCCTTAAATTGCGTCTGGATGGAGAAATCGTCGTTTCTTGCGAACCTGTGATCGGCTACTTGCATACAGGGATCGAAAAAGAATGCGAAACACGGACTTACCAGCAGGTTTTCACCCTTGTTGACAGGCTCGATTACTTGTCGGGGCCTGCCGAAGAGCAGGCATTAGCCGGTGCCGTAGAGCGTTTGTGCCAAGTGGATGTTCCCGAAAGGGCGCAAGTGATTCGTGTCATTTTGCTTGAACTGACTAGGCTTCAAAGCCATCTTTTATGGGCGGGAACTAGCGCCCTTGAATTAAACATGTCCTCTGTCTTCATGTACTGCTTCGCTGAAAGGGAAAAAATTCTGGATCTTTTTGAAGAGTTATCGGGAGCCCGCATGTTTCCATCCGTTTGGAGGATTGGCGGACTTTCTCAGGACACGACTCAGGCTTTTGAAGATGGTTTGAAGGAATTTGTTAAGAATTTTCCGGACACTTGGAAAGACATCGACAATTTATTGACTCATAA
>JAJTHR010000101.1 GCA_021298935.1 Parachlamydia sp.
CTAGGTTGGTTTTAAGGGCGACTTAACGAACGATATGTCATTTACCACCTCGCCTCGTTTGCGCAGCAAACGGGGCGAGGTGGTAAATAGTCACCAAAAAATTTATTCAACCTAGAACCTATCCCACTAATGGAATTTGGATGCTTTGCTGCCAATTTTTGGTATAAATGCGGAAAAAATTTGTAGCCATATTGATAAATATGGTAAACAATTTTTACACATTTCTAAAACAAATTCGCACACAAATCATCCGATTCCATTAGTGGGATAGGTTCTAACGAGGAGTGAAAAAAAATGGATAAAATGAAATTTCTCTTAGCTACTTTAGGATTGGCCTTCGTCTCTCCATCAATGATCGATTGTATTGAAGAGACTCGTCCGTCAGCGCATGAACAAAATTTTACTGATTTCAGGCAAGTGGCCAAAAAAGCCATTCCGGCAGTTGTATCTATTAGTGTGCAAAAACGGACACCCAAGCCCTATGGAAGGAAAGGAAGCCCCTATTCCGGCAATTATTTCGATAGCAATGATTTATGGGACCTTTTCGGCTTGCCACGGCCAGGTATTGACGATGCAATGGAAGGACAGGCGTCCGGCGTGCTGGTCAGCCCCGATGGCTATATTTTAACCAATAGCCATGTCGTGCACGACATGCAAAAAATTGTCGTCCAGCTTGATGACGGCAGAGAATTCCCAGCTAAAGTGCTTGGCGAAGATACTAACAGCGACCTCGCCCTGATTAAAATTGAAGGGAGCGGCTTCCCCTCTTTAACTCTTGGCAATTCCGATGATCTTGAAGTGGGTCAGTGGGTGGCAGCCATTGGAATTCCTTTTGGCCTGCAAGCAACATTAACGGCAGGAGTAGTCAGCGCCAAAAGCCGCAATAATCTTGATATGATGCGGAACGAGGATTTTATCCAGACCGATGCGGCCATTAACCGGGGAAATTCGGGAGGACCTTTATTGAACCTAAATGGCGAAGTGATTGGCATTAATACAGCAATTGCGACTAATGCCTCTTCCAGCTACCTAGGAATAGGCTTTGCCATCCCCAGCAACATGGCAAAGCATGCGATGGAGCAAATTATTTCCAATGGAAAGGTGCAGCACGGCTTTTTAGGGATTGCCTTGCAGTCGCTTGATTATAATTTAGCGCAATCATTCGGTTTGGAAAAAGTGGAAGGGGCCCTCGTCACCCATGTCGTTGAAGGATCGGCTGCAGATCAAGCGGATTTGCGTGTGGAAGACATTATTTTGAAAATCAACGGCCGACCTGTAAAAAATGCAGCCGCTCTTCGCAATGCCGTTTATGTCATGAAACCTGGAACAGAGGCCATTTTAACCGTCTTGCGTCAAAATAAATTGATTGATGTCCCAATTAAAGTGGGAAGCGAAAAAGAAGAGACAGTGGCTTCAAATGCAACTCCCAACCTGCGGCTTGGCATTCAAGTCGACACTTTAACACCGGAACTGGCCAAAACGCTTGGACTTATGCAAGAGAAAGGGGTAGTGATTACAAAAATCGACCCTCAATCGGCTGCACGCCTGGCTGGCCTTAAAACGGGCGCTTTAATTATGGGAGTCAACAGAAAAAAAGTGGAGACGATCGAACAATTTGAGGCGGCCCTTAAGGAAATCCCAGCTGGACGTCCGGTTTTATTGCAGATCAAGCAAGGGGATCGCTACGTTTTCGTTTCCCTTCAGGAAGAATAAAAAAAAACGCCCTCTTAAAAGAGGGCGTTCTAAAATTGGACTTTTAAAATACACCTTTAAAAAGGCCTTTTTAATTATAAAGCCTCAATCATCTTATTTATTAACTTAACGCTCTGAGTGCTATTTTCTTTACTCTTAAGAGCTTCGAATGCCTTTTTTATATTTGCTTTCGTTTCAGTATTAGCCTGAATCTTTGGGACATATCCATTTAGATCATTTTGTAATTCAATGAGTTCTTTCTTATAAGTGCTTTTCATTTCATTTGTAGCTTCCTCAGGCGTTTTTTGATCACTTATGATTTGATTAAACAAATCTCTAGCCAAAAGCCTAACTTTAAATTCTATATTGGAATCAATATCGTTAATTAGCTTAGATGTTACATCACAAGCATTCAAAAAGCCTTTTAAATCTACAATTTTTTTGTTATAGGTAATTTTATCATCTACATAAAATTTATTATTACTACCAATATGAGTTAATATCAACTTATTAATAATAGAAATGTGAACTCTTTCAAATTTATTATTTTTCCTATATGTATCATCAACGTAATAGCACTGGGCTGCAAATTCATTCTTTTCAATTTTTTTAGAAAATTCATAATTCTTAAAAAATTCTTTCTTTTCATTAATATAGTTACATAGCGTAAAAAAAGAATCCATACGTTTGGCCACGTGTTTCTTTGCACCCTCTTCTGGTTTTTTCAAAAATTCTGCTAAACCACTCTGATCTTTATAGCTATCGTCATTTCTTTTAGTTGAGCCTGTAAAAGGTGTAAATTTAGGGGTGCGATCTTCCACAACCCGCTTGACCTTATTCTCTTCTGCTTTCATTTTGCTGCGTTTTTTCGGTACCCGTTTTTTCGAAGTCAGTAAGTCTGCTGTATCGGCTTTAAGTTGTGCTTCAAAGGATGACACATTCTCAGAATCCAATTCAGTGACAGGAACAGTTTCATTTTCAACGGTTGCTTCGATTTGTGCGTCTAAGGATGGCACTTTCTCAGAATTTAATTCAGCAACAACACTTTCATTTTCAATGGTTGCATTGATAGCGGGTCTAGTCATGTCCTCCATTCGAGAATTCCACGATCCCAATTGAGAAATAAATTGATAGATGCGTTGATTTGATTCCTCAATTGCAGCTTCCTTCTTGATACTCTCAAGTCGTGAAGGCCCTTGCTTAAATTGATCATCCACATCTGTGACGGGTCCGGAGTTGTTTTCAAAAGCTAAATTAACCAAATCACTTTCGTTATCAACATCAAATAGATCCCATTTAAAATTATCTATTACGATATTATATCTAGTATACATAAACATTCCTATTTTTTTTAATATTATTATTTAGTAATATAATAGGATGTTAAAGTTAACTTAGCATAAACTGAACATAAATATTAGATTAAAAATTGCTTATAAAATATTAATAAATTAATATTTCATAAATAAATAGTAAGGAAATCTAAAAGATAAATTAGCCGTCTCCTTATTTTTTGACAGAAGTAGTTATAAATAAAAAGAAAAACCATGGCACCAACAATAGACTCTCCTAATGCCAGCTGGAGCTCCGGTCCTCTTTAAGATTTAGAAAGGGAATCTCTTACCGCATCCTTAGGTGTTTTTAAGGATGTACGCTGCTTCCTCACCTAAAATCTCTGAAATATACCGCGCGCGGTATACATTAAACGGGAGAGAGGTATGAGAAAATGAAGTATTTTACAACTTTTCGTTTTCTCTATTTACTGCGATGAGGATCGGAATAGCCGCCATTTGGATGCCCATTGAAAAAACAACCAGAGACGGAATTGAAATGTCATAAAGGAACCCAATTAACGCACTTCCTAAAAACCATGAAATGCCAAATCAAAAATTTAATGTTCCGTAAGCAGTTCCCCTCTTATCCTTCTGAACTAGTGGGTCAATTGCCATGCTTATGCAG
>JAJTHR010000223.1 GCA_021298935.1 Parachlamydia sp.
AAGAACTTTATTAAATATAGATCTAGCTTCAGTCAATTTATTCTGCTTAAGCAAGGCATAGGAAATTGAAAGTTGTTTACTCTCAACATTAGAAACTCCAAATTTTGAAGGTTCTTGCCATACTACTTCATATAGGCGATCGTTAAGTTTAGAGTATTCGTCCGCCTCCAAAGAGCTTCGATATGACTTCTCTGCCTCTGAGTAGTTACCTTCTAAAATATATACATCTCCAAGCTTTTTCATCAGCGATCGGTAATCTGCATCAATACCAATACCTATTGCCCGTCCTCTATTTGCAGCTATCCATTCATTGCTATTTAATGCTGCAATAACTATTTCTTTTTGTCGATCAGCTTCTTTCTTCTCAAGCGAGATATATTCTTTAAGATAATTAATAGCTGTTGAATAGTCACCAAGCCCAATATTGGTATCAATAATTGTGATTAATCTCAATCGTTGAGAACCTATAGTTCCTGCTTTATAGCTTTCACAGTACTTCTTAGCCTCAACATATAAGCTCATGGATAGATAAATATCACAAGCATAATTTATAGTTTCATTTTTGACTAATTCGGGTTGAGATTGTATAAAGGAGTCAATTTTAGTCAATCTTTTCAGGGTTAATTCCACTGATTTATCAGAAAAATTCAAATTGGAATCAAATTTCCTTTCTTTACTGCTAACTAATGCTGAAGCATTTTTCAAAAAATTGAATAAAGAATCAGTTGCCTCGACATCTCTAGTTTTAGATATACCTGCTAGCTTACACACTTCCTTTACCCTTCCAGTTGAACCATCTTTACTACTAGATTCCAATACATAAGAAGAAGGTAAGAAGACTAATTCAGTAATCAATGTAGAGTCCTTAGCATCTTTGATATAGCCAGCTCCTAATCTTCGAGTTGTTAAATTACTACAATCAACTTGCTTACGAAAATAATTTCCACCATCTGCTTCGCCAGTATAAACTAGGTCGTGTGTAACTAAATTCCCCTCCTTTTGAATAGAATTTACGAATATTGTCCATTCTTTGTCATACTTTACAAACTTGGCATCGGGAATTGTAATCGTCTTTTTATCGTTAGTATTAATTATAACTGTTTTAATATTTGATAACCAATCGGAATTCTGCCCTACTGCTGGTAATGCTGTGATTAATGCACCTACAAAAATTAGTATATTTGTCCACTTCATGTCTATCTATTCTCTCCTAATGTTTTTGATTATTAAGCATTGCCATTATCAAAGGTTATAAAAGGCAATGATAAACTTGAATATTTTTAACTCAAATATCTCATATACATTAAATCATTTGTATTTTACAATATAATTGTATATAATTTTATAGATGTTAATGTTTTTGGCAACCTTAAAGCTTAATTTAGAGATGTAGCATGACTTTCCCACCACAACAGAAACGCAGGGCAAAAAAAAACATCCCTTCAAGTTCAGGCAACGTAACACCATCAATACCCTCTCCTCCACAACAGAGAAGCTTTAGGCAGCAAATATCTTCAAATATAAGGAATCTTGTATCATCAATGCTACCTAATATTTGCGTAAATCTGGTTTCTAAGCTTACCAAATTAACCCAACTTAATTTTGTCTCTTGGCAAGGCTGGAATACGACACTTTGGATGATAGGGTCTGGGATGTTAATGGGTGGATTTTTTTGGGGATTAAGGCGTTTGGCTCAATTATTTACAAATGATTTAACAGACTGGCTAGTGGCTTATCCCAACTTTTATTCAGCTTCTTCATTAACCCCTGTTCACATTTTATTTAGTATCGTGGGCTTTATTATAATTACTGCTTTGGTAGTATTTCTAAAGCGTTAATTATGAGAGGATTTTTCTCAAGAATATCGATTCCACAAACACCAGCAGGTTGTGTCTTTCGATTGATTTGTTTCTTTGTTTTAGCTACGTTTGTATCGGCAATTATCAATTTAATTATAGTTTGCTTGGCTTATGTGGGTATTACTCCACTATTTGTTCTTGATTATTTAGGTCGTCCTCTTACTTGGCTAGGAATTTTTAGTCCCGATCAAGCATGGTTTGTAATTGGATTTATAGTTGGAGCACCGTTAGGTTTAATCGTATATGCTGTGCGATCTGGACATCGTAATGCCGTTCAAAAAATTGTTATTGCTTATCTTTTACTTCTATTTGCACTAATTACATTATCTGTACTAGCTAACTCAATTTTGCCTAAGCCTAACCTTATTGGCACTTGGAAAGGAGATTATGATGGAGTGAATAGCGAACTGGAGATCGATCGACAACAGGATGAGTCTTTTTCAGGAGTTTTATCTTATGGGGAAACTAAAACAAAAATTAGAATTGGAGTAATTGGAGCGATTAAGCCTGGGACTAATTTAATTCAAGTACGTGAAACAAATTTATTGTCTAAGCCTGCTAGCTATTTGAAATGGAAACCAGTCATTTCTCAAGCGAGACTTTCAGTTACTCTAAATTCATTATGGGGAGTTGGTCAAAATTCCGAGGGAAACTTGACTCAATGGAAATTTGAGCGAAAGTCAGATAAGAGACTCTCAACTCCAGAACCAGAAACCAATGAAAAAAAAATCTGGTGATTTCAACTTAAAAAATTGATTTTTCAGGAGTGTTTGATTTTACAGAACCTTTATCAAGTTTGAGTTCACTTAAATCGTAGAATACTCTTTTGCCCTCAGAGAATGT
>JAJTHR010000106.1 GCA_021298935.1 Parachlamydia sp.
AAATCATGTTTTTGGTTATCTGAAAACTTCATGCCAAGGATGTTAGCAATATGCTTAGTAAGAGTGAAGAGAAAATAAAGAAAATTATTTATCACCTCGCCTCGTTTGCGTAGCAAATGGGCGAGGTGGTGAATAGTCACGGAAATTTTATCATTATGAATACAAACAAATATTGTTTTATTTTATCGTTAGCATTCGTCTCTTTTTTTGGACTTTGCTGGGCAGAACCAGACATCTATGTTTTTACTGATTTCGGAGGAGGAAGTAACCATCAAAATCAACCGGTCACTGACTGGCAAACAGCTATTGAACTAGCTAGTGAGGGATGGAAACTTACAAATCATCCACAGATCTTCATTAATGACGGAGCGGCGCCTTTGGACCCTATAAAGGCTGGGGCACAGTTAGCAGCAGCTTTCCCTTACTTGGGCGCTCATTCACAAGAAAAAATTAAACGCATCGTCATTCACGTCATTGATCCTGGTGTTGGCAATGCGAGTCAACACCCCAGAACCTTAGTATTACGCAAAGATGGAACTCTCTTCATTGGTCCTGATAATGGGACTTTAAGTCTTGCATGTCCTTCTGACTCAATTGAGGCTATATGGGAGATTAATACTAAATACATTAGCGATCTAATCGGCATTGATTTAGATGCTGGAGGCACCTTTCATGGACGTGATGTATTTGCAGCAGCAGCTTATCTATTGGCGGCTAATAAAGTGACAATTCAAGAGATTGGAAAACGTTATCATGAAACAGCATTAAAATTCAGATTGGAAATAGCGCCAGTAGCAACACAAGTACATTTTCAACAAATATCAACAATTCGTTGGAATATTAAACTCAATAATAAATCATCAAAAGACGAACTCTTTGCACAAGCCTACTTCCTAGCTATTGTGCAATCCCCTTTTTATGTAGCAGAAGCATGTCCTCAACTATTTTTTATTGAGGATAGCTCTAAGAACGGTCATATCGCGATCTTTAACCGAAAAACAAGTAACCTCTATGTTGGCCCTAATAATGGAGTCGGAACATCCTTTTTTCAAGGATTTTCTCCGGAAGATGTTGAGATTGTTGAATTGAATTATTCTATCTATCTTAAGATACAAACATCTGAAAATGTTCAAGAAGCTCTTGATCTTATTCTTAAACAAAATTCTATTCAACAGCCACTTGCCGTTATTGATCTCATAGCTCATGAACTTAAACCTTGGGGCAATGAGCAGCGTGTTGTCAATGGCCGCATTTGGGTGGATGCCTATGGCAATATCAAGACTACTGTAGACACAGAATTGTTCTTAAAGTTGCTAAAGCAAGGTTATACAAATCTTACCGTCAACTTAAATGGAATAACAAGATCGGTACAATTTGACAAATCTTTTGCCAATGTCCCTCCTGGAACGGCTTTTATTTACGTTGGTAGCTCAGGAGCTGTTGGACCTAATCCACACCGCACCAGACGTTATATTGAGCTCTCATGTAATGGAAGCCAAGGGACCTTTGGTGAGGACTTATTCATAAACGGAAATAAACTTCCATTCGATGGTCAAGAGATAACATTCCAATTGACTAAAGATGGCTCCACAGGGAAAGGAGATCTTTAATCATGTTACGTGAATCGTGGCGCAATCGCGCCGGTTTTGCCTTAGCGGCTATGGGATCAGCTATTGGGTTAGCTAGCATTGTTCGTTTTCCCTACCTTGTTGCAGACCATGGAGGTGCAGCCTTTATCGCCGTTTATCTCCTAAGTCTTTTTGTGATCGGTATTCCGATTCTAATTTCCGAGATAACACTCGGACGTGCTACTCAAAAGAATTGCTATGAGTCTTTTGCAGATAAAGGACAAAGCTCATTTTGGAAGGGGGCTGGTGCTTGGATTCTATTAACAGCATTGTTGGTCAGCGCTTTCTATAGCGCTTTATCAGGATGGATTTGTGGCTATTTAGTTGAGGCCATCTTTGACCAATTGCAGCCGCTTCACACAACTGAACTGGCAACGGTGCACTTTAAAGAGCTTCTAAGGACTCCTCTATGGGGATTAAGTTATCACTTTATTTTTCTAGGAGTTAGTGTTGTCTTGGTTTATGCAGGGCTGCGCAAAGGAATTGAAAGAGGGTGCAAAATCCTGATGCCTATTCTATTTTTGATGCTCCTCATCTTAGTCGTTAAGGGTCTAAGCTTAGATAACTCCTTAAGTGCTCTAGAGTATCTATTTAAGCCTGATTGGAATCTGATCACACCGAGTGTTATCTTAATGGCATCGGGACAAGCTTTCTTTACTCTAAGTTTGGGGCAAGGAACCATGATCACATATGGAAGCTATTTGCCTAAAAACAGTCCATTTGTCGGGAGTTGTATTGCGATTGCTTTATCTGTAGTTGTCGTCTCTATTTTGTCAGCTATTGCGGTCTTTACAATTATTTTTTCGGCAAACATGACGCCTGAAGGTGGATTGGGACTCATGTTTCAGACATTGCCAGTCGTTTTTAGTAATATGGTTGGTGGTCATGTTTTAGCGATTAGCTTCTTTTTGCTTGTTGCCTTAGCAGCCCTTACATCGGAGATTTCAGTACTGGAACCCATAATAGCATACTTGGTGGATAAACATGACTGGACTCGCAAAAATGCCGCTTTAGTAGCAGGAGCTATGGCATTTGTAATAGGAGTTCCTTGTGCTTTATCAACTAGCTTACTTGCAGATTGGCATCTTGGGAGTAAAAACATACTCGAACTCTTTGATTTGGTTGCTACAACCATATTGGTACCACTTGGGGGGCTTTTGGGCGTTCTTTTAGTCACTTGGCGTTGGGGTTTTGCTCCAGCTTTTAAAGAGCTAACAAATGGCAAAATGGAGAAATATCCTGTAAGCTATCTGTATCTAAAGGTATGCCTTAAATACTTGGCACCGGCTTTGATTCTGATCATCTTTTTCAGTAATTTGAGTCTGTTTCAACAGTAGATAATACTAACTATTTAAGAGGAACGGTCAAGAAGGTTTTGGGGTGCAATAGCGGTGTAACAACTTACCTATTGCACCATCAAAACCCAATAATTTTATTGGCTCTAGCAACATCTTATGATTTTCCTATTAATCAAAAGCAATATCCTTGAGAGATCCAATAGACATCTTGCGTAACCCATTTCATTTACCCACATTATCTCGATTGTAAATCCCTGCAATTAAATTTAGGCGCAATCCAAACCTCTTACGTCTATTCCTGTATTTGTCACCTAAAATCTTAAATCTTTTCAGACATC
>JAJTHR010000362.1 GCA_021298935.1 Parachlamydia sp.
GTACCGCTCGCAATATTGTCTAATTCTCTCTCAGTTGCTGCTGAGTTTTTTTGAAAACTTGGTTTTGCACACTTTTTTTTGGAGCGATATACCGACATTCTACGGCTCACTATGAAACTCGGATTCTCTGACGGACGGCTGACTGACCGGATTAATAAAAGTCAGAACACGTAATATTTCATGTGAACAGCAGGATGAAATTCGGACGGTCAGTCTGACGGACCAATCCGAGTCGGATTTTTTATTCAGAAATTGGATTGATAAAAAAAAGGACTTCCTCCAGGCTCGAACTTGTGACCTCGTCGCCCGTAGCACCTCGCTCTACCCTTTGCACCACTACACCACTGGTAAAACACTTTGTACTTTGTCCAAATAAAAATATTTGTTGGTGTCCCCGCTTTCAAGGCAAGTAGCCATGAAACTGCACTTCCACTTCACCCAAGAAGTCGGGATAAGTTTCCGAGGGCCGTTGCCCCGTGTGCCCCCCATATAAATTATTTGTATGGTTCGATGCTATGATTGATGAGAAAAAAAACTCACATCCATACAGTCTTCATAGCAGCATCTATCTCCTTGTACCACTGAGGGTCAGAAGTTGCCCACTTGACCTTTTGGTGGCTAGAAACGCCGCAGTGAAGCTTTATGACCACGCAACACTTTTTGCAGCGACCATGTGTGCAGTGCATGTTGGCTGGCTTCGAACAGTCAGGACAGGATTTTTTGTTTTCTCCTACAAAATAATAAGTGCGTGGTAGCTCTCAACCTCCAAAGCCTTCACTCCTCTCCTCCCAACTCTACAGCTTCATCTTTGAAAAGAAACAAACCATTGGGAGCATTTTTCCGTAAAATGCTTGTAGTAGCTTTCGAAGCTGGGAGACCAGGTTGGGCATTCGGTGCCGGTTGAATTGACACGGGTGAAAAAATATTCACCGTCGCGGGTAAAACAGGGGTGGTTGGAGGAGGCTCGGATACCATTCCACCCACTCCTGAAAAAGGAGTATTGGGTGGAGGTAAACTGAGTAAAGGTGAAGAGGCGGAAAGAGGCTGGAGTTTTTCCACGTCTCCATACTTGATATTTTCCCTAAATCGGTCAACGGTGTTGTAAAAATCAGCTACCTTGAAATATATGAAGTCAGTGTTGCTCGTCGATTTGCTGATTTCTGGGAAGCAGCAAGTCTTTGGTTTTGGCGCTCCTCGTACAAATGGTCGTTCATCAGAGTTGCTTCTGTGGTCTCCCACTCCTTGTATAAGGCATCGACAAGATGATCAACGGCTGTTTTTATGAGTAGAAGAAGAGGAATAACTACCTTCCGATTTTGGGTTCCCCAAGATACCTTTAAAGCGATGGTGGAAGGCTTCCAAAATTTGATCACCGGAAGGTACATTAGAAGGGCGACAATATTTGGCCCACTTTGCAGGTGGTATAGCTAAACTACTTGAGACCAGTAAAGAAGATCAACAAACCTGTTAACCACTGACGTTTGAAATAAGAGACATAGTTTGGATATTGATTCTCGTAAGCAGCGATGAAATAATCCAAATTTGTTGAAAAAACTTGCTCGGACTCGCTCCTTTGCAAAATTCTCAGGCACGTGGATATCTCGTGCTTCACTGCCGTTGCATTAGGATTACCCACAAGAAGCTTGGATAGCTTTTGTTGGTTATTGTGAACAAAATGAAAGGAATCCCCGTAGACAATACTGGCAGGATACCCGGTTTCCAAAGCACGACCCAGTGCTTGTTCGAAGTCGACCAAAAAAAATTCAGGGGCCAGCCGAGGGGCAGACTCACGGATCAAGTTGTTTGCATGGGTATAAGCTTCTACGGTGCGAGAATTTGACAGGGTAAATATGCCTGGGAGGCCAACACCGTCGACTTCTCCCATCCAGGTTGTTAGGATAAGACCACCTTCACACAACGAGAACGTTCCATCCACCATGATGGCATCGGCTTGCATTTCTAACAAGCGAAAGGCAGTAGGCGTAGCGAAAATCAATACCAAATGCGGATAAAACTGCACGTGTCGACAAAAATTTGTCCCTTCTCCCGTGTGCTTCAACAAAATATTGCGTATTGCGTCGGAACTTGGAAGAGTGGATCGTTTGAGGTGGGCCTTCATGTTATAACACTGGCGACGTGAGGGGAGGGTAGCTGTGGTAATAGGGATTCCTCTTTCGTTATGCTCGGAAATGAGACGCTGTTGAAGCCTCGCAGGGTTCTCTCCGGCTGCCATGCTGGCTTTAACCTACAGAGTCCTTAGTGGTAAAGGGCAGTGAGAGGCAAGCAATGGCATCACCAGGGGACAACAAAAGCGTGGGAGAAAATCCTTACGTGAAAAAAAAAAAGAAGGAGAGAAATACCTTGTTTTTGATGCCAGGCTCCAAGCGAGTACGAGTGGGCTGGGGGTGGTTGTGGTGTTGATGACCAAGCGGAAAACAACGGTTGATTACGCAGGATGTAAATTGGCAGTAAGGGGGAACTCGCTACAAATGAGCAAAACAACAACAAAACAGACTTACTGATAGCGAGAATTGTAAGCATCTTCTGCACTGCTACTACTGCTGTAGGCCAGCCCGGGTTCGTCAAAAGGCTCTTCGTCGTCAACCAAACTTGCACTACCATACATCGTTGTAGGAACGTGCCAATCTCTGAGAAGTAAGCACAACAACAAGGCGAGCGTACAAGAAGCCAGGTAACATTGAATCATCAGTGTCTCTTGTGCTTCGTACCACCTACAGCTTAGTCACGAAAACAGTACTGTCTCATACTGGACGAGTCACACCAGGTAGTGCTCCAAACGGTGGTAGTGAAGGACGGACGAATGGTCCAGAAGGTCTTGGCAGGTTTGTGCGAATACTTAGGTAAGGGTATTGGGAGCTTTGGGAAGGGCTGTTGTGTTCCATGAATGGTCACAGGGCGAACAAGGGCGCACGAATTCGCAAAAGAAAAAGCCAGTCATTCCAGGATCCGATTACAAGTGATCGGATTTTTTTTTACTCACCAAGAAATCCGACTTGACGTTCACCGGTCCGACTGGTCCGTCCGTCCGTCAGACAATCCGAGTTTCATAGTGAGCCAGTAGAAATTAGTAATTACTTCTTCTGGCGTTTTCCCTTTGATCAAATTTGAAATTTTGCGCGTGGCCGCATCCA
>JAJTHR010000194.1 GCA_021298935.1 Parachlamydia sp.
GTTTCTCAAACGATTGATCTCGTCTCTTTGCTCTTGTATGATTGTCTTGAGCTCAACTATTTCTTCAGCTTGTTTCTGAATGAGCTGAGCTTGTTTTTGAATTTGTTTAGTTTGATCTTGGATTAGTTTAGTTTGTTCTTCAACAAGCGTTATAAACTGCTGCATCCAAGGAAGGGATCGAAGCTCATTGGGGACAAGAGAAAAGGTATCTTCTGGATTTATGGTTGAAAATCTTAAAAAAATAATAAGTAATTTTCAACTCAAAATTTTATAAGCTTAGCAAAAACTTTCTTAGGAACTTGTGGCACTATGGCTTGGCCAATTACGAATATTTTATCCAAACGAGATTGGCCAAGCCATAGTGCCATAGGTTTTTAAGGACGTACAAATTTTTACACAAAAATCTGGTGTTTTAGCCAGATTTTTGACATCCCAGTCCAAACTTCAGTATGTTGCTCTCTTTACGTTTAAACCTTTCAGAATTAACTAATGGGATCTAATTTTTCTGCCAGGTAGGCCGCTAAATGATCTATAGCCATCCTTTCCTGCTTCATCGAATCCCTTTCCCGAACCGTTACGGTATTATTTTCAAGCGATTCATAGTCCACTGTAATGCAGTAGGGTGTCCCCACCTCATCTTGCCTGCGGTAACGCTTACCGATGGCGCCCGTTTCATCATGCTGCACATTCCAACGGTTTCTTAAATTGCGGTAAATTGAACGCGATTTGTCCAACAGCTCCTCTTTTCTCATTAAAGGGAAAATCGCTGCCTTTACAGGGGCAATCGAAGGGAGGAGATGAAGCACGGTTCTTGTTTCCCCGTCGGGCAATTTTTCTTCCTCATAAGCCTCGCAAAGAAGAGCCAGAATCGTCCGATCGAGGCCGAAAGTGGGTTCAATCACGTGAGGGATAAATTTTTCGCGCGTTTTAGGATCGGTGTACTCAAGCTTTGCCTTGGCAAATTCGCTGTGGCGCGACAAGTCAAAGTCAGTCCGGTAAGCCAAACCATATAATTCCTGTCTGCCAAACGGAAAATCATACAGAATATCAACGGTACGCTTTGAATAGTGGGACAGCTTTTCCTTAGGGTGTTCAAATAAAGTCAGGCGGCCTTGCGACAAGCCGATATCTTTGCACCACGCCTGCATTTCAGCCAGCCATTCTTCAAAGTACCCTTCCCATCCTTGCGGCGGAATAAAGTACTCGATTTCCATTTGTTCAAATTCAATGACCCTAAAAATAAAATTACCCGGTGTAATTTCATTTCGAAAAGCTTTTCCAATTTGGCCGACGCCAAAAGGGATTTGAATACGCACGGTATCGATGATGTTTTTAAAATCGAGAAAAATGGCTTGCGCTGTCTCCGGCCTTAAATAGGCAATGCCATTTTCGCCATTTTGATCGGTTTTACTTAATTTTGTCATGAACATTAAATTAAAATAGCGGGCATCGGTCCAGTCGGTCTTTTCGCATTTAGGACAAGGAATGGCATTTTCACGCACGATTTCATTCAGCTTTTCAATGGAAAGACCTTCCACCTCCATTTTAAGGGTATTTTCAATCAGATGATCGACGCGGAATCTCGACTTGCAGGCTTTGCAATCAATCAAGGCATCGTTGAAACCATCCACATGACCGGATGCTTCCCACGCTTTCGGATGAAGAAGAATAGGGCCGTCCAATCCGATCATGTCCTCCCTAAAATTGATGAAACGCTTCCACCACAGATCCTTGATATTCTTTTTCAGCTCAACACCATAGGGCCCATAGCTATATGTATTTGCAAAACCGCCATAAATGTCGGAACCGGGATAAATAAACCCCCGTCTTTTACATAGGGCCACAATTGACTTTAAGGCATCCTGGCCAATCTGTACTTCTTCCATTTTCACCTGTTAATTAAAAAATCGTCTGAAATATATTTTATGGTTGAGTTATGGTCAACCAAGGATCAATAAAGTTGCAAAGATCAAACCTAACTGAATTAGCATGGCGCCTATAATAATTCCAAACAGTTTAAGATTAGAACCCTTTGCCTTTCTATCCCTTAAAGGCTCCTGGAGATAAGGCCATTGCAAATACTGATAAAGGGATTGCATCGTCACGAGGGGAATCAGTGCATAAACGAAACCTGGCGTATGCGCCACATATATCTGGGGGATCGTAAGGGCGCCTACCGTAAGAAGCTGAAAAAAAATAGGGAGCGCAATGCACAGCTCTTTTTTTGACTGCCTGCCATCAATAATTTTGGAATGTTCGTAGAAAACATAGCTGCCCGCGGCAATAGCTTGCCCAATAAAGAAAAATAAAGAATAGCGCTCATCAAAAACTGTAATAGCTATTAAGATGATAAAAAAACTGACTGCCCAGGTAATCAAGGTTTTTTTAGCCAATTGGGGATAGCCAAGGGACCGATAGTTTTCACTAAAAAGATAAAAACCAGCTAGCAGACCACCGAGGGCTCCTGCCATACCTACCTGAATGCTGCTCCAATATTTCTTAGAAGGCAAAAGAATACTTTCCATTTAAAAAAAACCTGATTAATTCTTGCTTGCTAATTATAGATGATCGCTATAAAATAAAACAAAGTCAAATATTTTATAAAAATGATAAAGCTAAATAAAAGCCAGATTCAGATTATTATTCTCCCCCTTTCGAGGTGCGGGTGATGTAATCGCTTGGCTGCAAGCTTTAAAACATCAAGACCGCAGGCTCGCAAGAGATGCGGTCTTTTTTTTTGCATAAGAGGATGTCTATGAAAAAATCTGTTGTTATCAGTACCGGCTTTGCCCTGTTTTCAATGTTTTTTGGATCGGGTAACCTGGTTTTTCCGATTGCTGTCGGTGTGGAAAGCGGCGGGCATTATTTTCTCGCCTCGCTCGGCGTTTTATGCACATGCGTTTTTTTCCCCCTGATCGGCATGCTCGGCATGACACTCTACCGCGGCGATCTTAAAGAATTTTTTGGGTGCCTGGGAGAAAAAGGGGTTTTCTTTTTTTCTTTTTTAGCCCTTGCGCTGATGGGGCCTTTCGGCGTGCTTGCCAGATGCCTGACTGTCATGCATGGCTCGCTGCAGCTGATCTTTCCGGCAGCCTCACTCCCGGCAACAAGTTTTGCTTTGTGCGCAGTCATTTACTCCTTAAGCGTTAACAAAACTAAAATTGTCTCCCTTTTAGGCACTTACCTGACCCCCCTTTTGCTTTTTTCAGTTGGTGCGATCGTGACTAGTGCTCTTCTTTATGGCGCTCCTTCTGAAACGACAGGAAATTTTGGGGCCGCAGCCTTTAAAAACGGTTTCTTTAAAGGCTACCAAACAATGGACCTAGTCGCCTCTTTCTTTTTTTCAGGATTTGTCATCAGCCATTTGAACACCCATCTTTCCGATGAGAAAGAAATTTTAAAAACGTTTACCTGGGCCTCCTTTATCGGAGCTGCTTTGCTTTATGCTTTTTATTTCTCCCTTGTCCTGCTTGGCTGGATTTATGCGCCATTGCTTGCAAACACACTTCCTCAAGAGATGCTCGGAAAAATCGCATTTGCTTCGCTCGGCCCCATTGCCGCCCCATGCATTTGTATCACGATTATTTTTGCCTGCCTGACAACCGCCATTGCCCTCGCCTCCCTTTTTTCTGAATTCTTAAGAGTTGATGTGGCAAAAGAAAAAATGAGCGCTCCTCTTTCCCTGCTCCTCACGCTCGGCATTGCTTTTTTCGTTTCTACATTGAATTTCTCAGGCATTGCCAATTTTCTCGGCCCCATTTTGGAGGCGATTTATCCGGCGCTTGTGGCCCTTTCAGTCATCAATATCGCAGCCAAGTGGGCAGGCGTCAAAACCACCCATTGGCCCTTTACCGTCACCCTTCTAACCAAGCTTTTCTGGGTATAGACATGCACACAAAAATCATGGGCATTTTAAATGCCACACCCGATTCCTTTTTTGATCAGGGACGCTTTTTCGCACCCTCGCTCGCTCTTCAAAGAGGCATTCAGCTTTATCAGGAAGGAGCCGATCTCATTGATATCGGTGGAGAGTCCACCCGTCCTGGAGCCGCTGCCGTCTCTGCCGAGGAAGAAACGGAAAGAGTCATCCCGCTAATCCGGATGTTAAAAAAAGAGGTGCCCGTCCCCCTTTCCATCGACACCATGAAATTCGCCGTGGCAAAAAAAGCGTTGGAAGCGGGAGCTTCGTTCATCAATGATGTCTCGGGATTTAGATGCATTGAAATGCAAAAAATTGCGGCTGATGCCCGCGTGCCCATTTGCGTCATGCATATGCATCAGACTCCCGCGACCATGCAGCAAAACCCTCAGTACCCCGATGGCATTATCCCCTTTTTAATTGATTGGTTTAAAGGACGGATCGACGCTCTAATAAAGGCTGGAGTGAATGAAAAACAAATCATCTTGGATCCAGGAATCGGATTTGGAAAAACGGTTGCCGATAATGTTGAAATTCTACAGAATTTGCACATCATCAAAAATTTAGGTTTCCCCCTCTTGATCGGATTATCGCGAAAATCTTTTTTAGGTAAAATTTTAAATAAAAACTCCCCCGAATTACTTGCAGCTACAATCGCAGGCAATTTGGCGGCTGTGCTGGAGGGAACCGATTACATAAGAGTGCATGACGTCAGCGCCCATGCGGATGCCATGGCAATCATGCGCGTATTGAAAGGCATTAAATGATCTGGATGTTTCAATTATTGGTTCCGGCGCTTGAAATTACCATTATTGCTATCATTCTTTACTATCTTCTTTGCTTTTTTTGGAATACGCGCGCCATGGACCTTTTGTATGGCAGCCTAGCTTTCCTAGTTTTATTTGCCCTTTCCAAATGGCTGAACTTGCCTGTATTGGAAAAATTGCTCTATTATATCGTCAATGTCGCTGTCCTGGCCCTTCTGATTATTTTTCAGCCTGAACTCCGCCTGGCCTTGTCCAAACTCAGCTTAAAGAGCAAAAAATACCGCGAAATCACCGAATTCGACCGCTTCCTCGAAAGCATGTCCCAATCGATTTACCGCCTTTCTGAGAGGCGGATCGGCGCCTTGGTTGTGCTGGAAAACCAGGACTCTTTAGAGGACATTGCCAATAAAGCAGTTTTGATTAATGCGCAATTTTCCCCGGAACTGCTCGAGTCCCTCTTTATTACCACTACCCCGCTTCATGACGGGGCTGTCATCATTCGGGGAACGACCCTCCTATCCGCCGCGACAATTTTGCCCCTTGCAGATGACAGCACGCACCTTTCCAAATCGATGGGCACACGTCATCGAGCAGGCCTTGGCATCAGCCAGCTCACCGATGCGCTTGTCATTGTCGTCTCCGAGGAAACAGGCAAGGTATCCATTGCACGCGATGGCATTATGACCCGCGGCGTTAAAATGGATCGTTTTAAAGGCATCATCCGCAGTGTGTTCAGCCCTCCTCAATCCACACTGCCAAGCACCTCCACCCTTTGGGAGCAAATGAAGCTATGGACCCGCTGATCTCTTTATTCACCCACCAATGGCAAAAAAAAGTCATGGCCGTGCTGACAGCCCTGATCATTTGGCTGTTGGTCAATCATACCATCATTTCCACTAAAACAATCCCATCTGTACCGATCAGGATCATCAACCTTCCTTCCGATAAAACGATACCCGGCATGCTGCCTAACGGATTTCTTGCCAAGCGCACGACGCTTAGCCTGACCGGATCAAGGGATGTCATCGAACAGCTTGAACCGGGCGATCTGGAAGTCCTTCTGGATGTCTCCAACTTTCCCAACGAACAAGTGGTCAGCATCTCGAAAAAAAACCTGGCCAGCCTCAATCCGTCGATCAACCTCTATAAACACGTCACGGCCGTCGAACATCCTGAACTTGTCATTAAAATGAGCGAGATGCTGACAGAAAAAATACCTATCATTCTTCATCGCCCGATTGGGGAAGCACCCAAAGGGTATGAATTTCTCGACAGCTGGCCGCTGACCCTCAATCAAACCGTCAGCGGGCCCTACGACCAGGTGCTGAATCTAAAAAAGCAAGGGCTTGAGCTAACCCTGCATATGGATGATTTGACAGCAGAGGAGTTGGATGCCCTGCAGCCTGTCCCCCCCTATGATGATGAGGTTAATTTTTTTGTTCCTGACAGCTGGAAAAAAATATTGATTCCAGGTTTATCCAGGAGCCCCGAGCCTCTGAATGACCCCGATGCGAAATACCTGCATCTAAGCTTTTTAAGGCAGCAATGGATCCCTTTTAGAAAAGAGCTTCCTTTGCATATTTTTTATCCTCTTAAAACAAGCGAGCAGATCAATCCGGAAAGTTATGGCGTGGAGCCCAATGAATTTGTGCGATTTAAAAATCACATTCCCGTTCTTAAGCTCCCCCTTTTTGTCAGCAGCGTCAGCCGCTTGTTTGTAGAAGCGGTAGATGATTACCTGGAAATTCAAATTGTTGCACAGCCAAAAACCGAACGTGAAAAACTGGAATGGTCTGTTGGATTTATCGATAGCGAGCAATTGGAAAATACCTATGTCGCTTTTTTGCTAAGCAATATGAAAAATTTAAGCTCCTCGCCTTCCAAGACGCAAGAAAGAGAAAAATACTTCAGGCGCCGTTTTCGTAAATATATCCAAAGGTTTACCCTTTATAGCGCTCCGGAACAGCCACTGCAGCTGGAAAGCACACTTGAGAACCAAAGGATTAATATAAAAGTGATGAATTCATCAGAAGGGATTTGAAAGTGCCGGCCGAGCGTTATTACATTGACCAAGCCCTGGCTATAAGCTCTTTACATAGCCTGAAGGGAAATGAGTTCCATCACATGGCTCGCGTCATGCGCTCAAAAGCCGGAGACATTGTCGAATTAGTCAATGGAAAAGGACAATTGGCGCTTGCCGGCATCGAGGCAATGCAGAAAGAGCAAGCCTTGCTTAGAATCGATGAATTGACGGAAGAGAGTCCAGGAAGACAGCTCTTAATTTTAGCGCAGGCGCTGCCTAAACCGGACCGCCTGGCTTTCATTTTGGAAAAAGGGACAGAGCTGGGCGTGGATGCCTTTTGGCTTTTTCCCGGGCAGCTAAGCCATCAAAAACAAATTTTCCCCCATCAAACTGAGAGGGCCCATGCCTTGCTCGTAGCCGCAATGAAGCAATGCGGCCGTCTATTTCTCCCCTCGTTGGAATTAAAAGGCCCCTTAAAAGAATGGCCTCAACCATCGGGCCGCCTTCTCTTTGGCGATCTCGATCCTGCTGCTCCCTGGCTTGGGAGTCAGCAAGCAGCACTGCCGCTCGGCAGCCAGCCGGTCATTTTTTTTACCGGGCCGGAAAGCGGTTGGAGCATAGATGAAACGGCCCTATTAAAAAAAATGGGGAGTAAAGGAGTCAGGCTAAATGAACATATTTTGCGCACCGACACAGCCTCCATCGCTGCCTTGGCCATGATCAGCTTAATGCAGCACAATTCCCTTATAGACAAGCGCCCTTTCGGGATCGAGGGTAACTAGCTGTCCTTCCTTAAGAACCTGGCAAGCTGCATCCGCGCGCAATAAAATAGGCTTATCGATTTGCAGCGCCATCCGTTTGGCAAATTTTTCAGAGATGACATCATTGATATGGTTTTGCAAAATGATACCCGCTGCTTCCTGCATCAGCGGAAGATAGGCTTCATCGCATTTGGCAATAACCAGCAGGCAATCCTTAACCTCATAAGGCCTTTTTAATTCAGGGGCGAGAACAATCACTGCATTGCCGTGCACTCGCGAGCCATAGCCTGCATGTCCCCTGACAAGCACGTCTCCAATGCTTTCTACGATCATCATATTAGTAGTGCCGGGAAAGCCGAAAGTAGTACCCGCTGTCATCACGATCAGATCCCCATAGCTGACAAACTGTTTTTCCATGGCGAAAGAGCTGAGTTTTGCAAAACCATCAATCAAAGAATTGGAGTCATTATTCAAATAAGGGATGACCCCCCAATTAAAGGCCATTTGATGGTAGCTTCCCACGTTCGGCGTCATAGCAATGATCGGCATGCGGGGGCGCAGACGGGATAACAAGCGTGCCGTCGCACCGCCATGCGTAAAGGCAAATATCGCCTTCGCGTTGGAACTATAGGCTGTCTTGACAGTTGCTAGAGTGACAGCTGAAGGGACGTCATGATAGACAAGCGGCGCATGCTGGTCGAAAAAGGCGCGGTAATTAAAATCGGCTTCTGCCTCTTCCACAATACTTTTCATGACATTGACCGTTTCGACAGGATAGCGGCCGATGGCTGTTTCCCCCGACAGCATGACGGCAGAAGTGCTATCATAAATGGCATTGGTCACATCGGATGTTTCCGCACGGGTCGGGCGGGGATTGTTGATCATGGACTCAAGCATCTGAGTGGCAGTCACAACAGGCTTTCCGGCTAGGTAGCTTTTCCGGATCATCATTTTTTGCAAACGGGGCACATGGCTTAAAGGCACCTCCACTCCCAAATCTCCTCTTGCAATCATGATCCCATCGGCCGCCTGGACGATACTGTCAAAATTCTGAACGCCTTCGCTATTTTCAATTTTCGCAATGACTAGGATGTCGGGTTTCTTTTCATCCGTTAAAAGGCGTTTGATCAGGAGTACGTGCTCAGCCGAGCGCACAAAGGAAGCTGCAATGATATCGATATTATGCTGGCAGCCAAAGCGGATATCATTAATGTCCCTCTCTGTAATGGCCGGTAGGTTTAGGCTCAAATTAGGAATATTGACCCCTTTGCCCGACCGGATGACCCCTCCATTGAACATTTCTACAATGACCCCGTCAGGAGTGGTTTCAACGACGTTGGAAATCAGGTAGCCGTCATCAAAAAGAATCCGGGTCCCTTCAGGTAATGATTCAAGGACGCTAGACGGCCGGATCGAAACTTGCTTTTCGTCGCCGAGCACTTCTTTCGCAAGAAGATGCCATCTTTGCCCCGGATGCAAGGTAAGCTGTCCGTCTTTTAGCTTTCCCAATCGAATTTCCGGCCCTTTAGTGTCGAGCATAATGGAAAGGGGTTGCATCAAGAGCTCCCTTGCTTCCTTCAAATTTTGAATGGTCGCCAGATGCTCTTCGTGGGTGCCATGGCTGAAATTCAGGCGGGCGACATTCATGCCTGCCCGCATCAATTCCAAAATTTTATCCAACGTATTGCATGAGGGGCCCATTGTGCAGATAATTTTCGTCCGGATCATTCGCTCACCTGGGAAATATTTCTTTGGCTTATAAAGTCTGACCCTTAATTTGAAAAGAGGTTTCTCCCTGATTTGCAAAATAATATTTTAATTCGAGGGTTGATAAAGCATGGTAATAAGGGATGCTTAAAGCAGAAGAGACCTGCTCTTTGATGAATTTATAATCTTCAATAAAATCCTCATTCACTTTTTGGACATCAAATTCAACCCATTTCTGATAGGAAGGTTTGACAGCGAAGATGCCACATTTTGCCCGGATGCAAAGTAAGCTGCCTATCTTTTAGCTTTCCCAATCGGATTTCCGGCCCTTGGTGTCGAGCATAATGGAGAGGGGTTGCATCAAGCGCTCCCTTGCTTCCTTTAAATTTTGAATGGTCGCCAGATGCTCTTCGTGGGTGCCATGGCTGAAATTCATGCGGGCCACATTCATGCCTGCCCGCATCAATTCCAAAATATTATCCAACGTATGGCATGAGGGGCCCATTGTACAGATAATTTTCGTCCGGATCATTCGCTCATCTGGGAAATATTTCTTTGGCTTATAAAGTCTGACCTTAATTTGAAAAAAGTTTTCTCTCTCCTTTACCTGAACATATTTTTAAAGCGGAGGGTTGTTAAAGCCTGGGAATAAGTGGAGCCTAGGTCAGGAGAAACCTGCCCACGGATGAATTTAGTCTCTTCGATAAAATCCTCATTTACTTTTTGGAGATCAAATTCAACCCATTTCTGATAGGAAGGTTTGACAGCTTCGAAAGCTTTTTCCAAAGAAACACCGCTCTCTTGTTTGCGAAATTGGCTATAAGCCATAAGGAAAAAAAGAGCCGCTTGCATCGAGGTGTAGGTGCAATTTCCTGCAGTTTGAACATCCATCGGCTGGTAATGGAGAAATTTTCCACCTAATTTAGAGGCAAGCGTTTCAATGCGGACGGATTGAGCAGCCGTTATTTTTTGCCTGCATGCCAGATTCTCAAGTATTTCCCGCGTAACACATTGACGATCGATTTGATAAATGAGAATACCCGGCTGGGTGCCGCAATCATAGCCCCGATTGCAGCGAACTA
>JAJTHR010000275.1 GCA_021298935.1 Parachlamydia sp.
AAATTTGACTTGTGATCACCTTCATCTTTAAAAGATCTCTCCTTGTTGATATTCAAAGATATCAACTTCGAAAAGATCTTTTAAATCTGAAGCGCTGACAAGTCAACTTTATGGTTTTATTTTTGGGAAATGGTATAAGCATGTCAGATAGACATCATGCTAAGAAAAAAATTAGCCCAATCAACTCTTTATTTGATTTTTGAATAGAAGTAGCCCATTAAAACCCCCTTTTTTTGTATAAATAAAAAAAAATTTAAATTGCTTGAACGAGAAGACTTTTTCACTTAAAAAGGGCATCAAGATTAAACTTGGAACTTGCATGGATTTTCCTCCTTGGCTCTACCGATTTTTTTTAAATAACATGAGCTACGTTGCAACCTATACACTCATTTGCATTCTTTTTAGTCTCGCCCCTCTCCCTCTCGTCTATTTTTCCATTAGCAACTATTTACGCTATAGCCAATCGATTGAACACCAGCTAAACCGACTGACGGAAGAAAGTACGCTCGGAGAATTATTGAACCTTTTGCAAAAAGTCCGGCTGATTAATTTTCGCCATTTTATCGAAGACTTATCGGCTCCTTTTGAAATTGAAACGCTGAATGCCGAAATCAACCAGCTGATTCAAAACCTTAATGAGCAGCTTGAATATGCCTCCCCACAGCATAAAGAAGTCTTTTCCACATTCCATCAATTCTTAGACAAAAAATGGAATGAAATTAAAATGGGAAAAAACACAATCGACCTGCAAGATCATCTGATCGAACAGTTGCTGATCCATTTGACTTATTTAAGCGATAAGGAAACACCTCTTTATTCGAAAGACGATCCTCTATTCTACCTCAATCAAAAGCTTTCCTTAAGAATCCCCTTTATTCAGGAAGATGTTGCCCAACTAGCGCTTGAAAGTGAACGGACAATTCAAAAGAAAGATGATAAAGAAAGAGACAGGCTGACCAGTCGCTTAAATCAATTGCGCATCAATAAAGAAAATTTTAAAAATATCATTGCTGCCTATCACGGAATTCCCCCAGAAAATGGGACGCTTGCCTTAGCCACTGATTTCATTAGAAAAATGGATGAATTTGAACAAATTGTTCAATCGGGATTAATTGATAGTCAGGAGTCGAATTTAAACATTGGCCAAATGAGCTCCGAAAGTGAAGAAGTTTTAGCTGCAGGCGACCGCTTATGGAATGAGGCTCTTCAGGCCATGAAAAACCTTTATGCAAATGAACTTGCTTCTGCCTATAACAAATTATTCTGGGCGCTCTTCTTCACTGCCCTTTATCTGGCAACGGTTTTTGCATTAGGATTATCCATTACGATTAAGGTGACCAATCGGATAAAGGAACTGACGGATGCGACAAATAGCTTTACAAATGGAAATTTAGATGTCCGCATTCCCCAAATCCCCTTTAAAGATGAAGTGAGCCGGCAGGCGGAGGCCTTTAACCGCATGTCGAATAAGCTTCAAGAAATTATTGCCCGTTTATATGAATTGCTGGGTGCCACAAATGCTTTGGCAAACGGGGATTTAAGCACCCGAATTCATCTACAGAACAACGATACCGAATTCGACCAAGTCGCCAAATCGTTTAATAAAATGGCGGAAACTTTTGAGGTCATCATTGGACGTCTGCAGCAAATCAGCCTTGTCCTTTCCAAATCAGCCAATGAAATCGCAAGGGGAGCAAAAGAGCAGGAAACCTCCATCGTCGACCAGGAGGCAACCACTCGGGAAATTGCATTTGCGGCGAATGAAATTTCTTCCACAGCTAAAGAATTTGCCAATACGATGAATGACATCAATCGGGTGGCGGAAGACACGTCGAATCTGGCACTAAGGGGAAAGGATTCATTGACGAATATGGAATCGATCATGCGGCAAATGGTCGAAGCCTCCAGCAATATCGCCTCCAAGCTCGCCATACTCAATGAGAAAGCAGGCAATATCACAAGCGTCATTACGACGATCACCAAAGTGGCTGACCAAACCAACCTTCTTTCTCTAAATGCCTCCATCGAAGCCGAAAAGGCCGGTGAATTTGGGCGTAGTTTTGCAGTGATTGCACGGGAAATTCGCCGTCTTGCCGACCAAACAGCTAATTCAACATTGGACATTGAAAAAATGGTGACTGAAATCATGACGGCTATTTCCTCTAGCGTAATGGGGGTTGATGACTTTACCCAGGAAATTCGCAATGGGGCAGAACAAGTCGGCCGGGTCAGCGGGCAGCTTGCCACAATCATCGGACAGGTGCAGGCCTTTACCGCCCGGTTTGAACTGGTCAACCAGGGGATGCAGGCGCAATCCACCGGAGCTGAGCAAATCAATGAGTCCATTTTTCTCTTAAGCCAGCGGGCCCAGCAAGCCAGCACATCGATCCATCAATTTCATAAAACAATCCAGGAGCTCAACCGGGCAGCCAATGATCTGCGCCTCATCAATCCCTTTAAAAAGGGTGGGGCAGCCGAAGAACCCTCCGGCGATTTTGAGATTTTGGAATCCATGGATCAATTCACTAAAACCTTGCAGCACTTGAATACTGCAACGGATAAATTAAAAAACCAGAATCCTCCCCAACAATAACATATGTGTTAAGAACTTGTTAAACTCATTATTAACCGATAATTAATATTTATTTTATTTACCTTTTAAGAATCATGTGATAAAATTGAACTTACTTTTAATAACGGAGGTTTTATGCCTGATGTTAAATATATCGAAGAAGAATTAGCTATTCGTCTTCCAAGACATGATATTTTATCTACTCCTGTCACGCTTGATGCTGCTAAATATTATGCTCAACAGGGAGTCGAGGCAAAAAATAAAATCGATCAGCTTGCCGCAGAAGTCAATCAGCAGCAAGAAAAAATCAAACTAGCTTATGAAATTATTCAAGAGCTCAATAATCTGGTTGGGGATGATGGAAGTTTAGACCTTTCTTTGCACCCTGCTCTTCAGGAAAAATTGCTTGTAGCCAAGCAAATGGGGATTAATATTCCCATGGATCCCACCTCTACAGAGGAAAATCCCCTGGCTAAAACAAAGTTTAAGAATGAAGAGAGAGAGAGGCTTCTGCAAAATATCAATTTAAGCACGGATGAATGGGATAAAGAGGTAAAAAAACTGCAGCAAAAAATGCAAATCCATCTGGATGAATCCAACCGCTATATGACAATGGTTATGCAATGCATGAAGAATGAAGACAAGGCCAAAAGAGCCTGTATCCAGGGGATTGCACGGTAATGGAAGCCTTAAGCGAAGCAGTAGAAATCAAAGAATTGCACTACATCGCCTACCATCTTTACAGAGATCGGCAGTACGAGCAAGCCTGCAATTTTTTTTATGCGTTGCTGGATGCGCAGCCGATTGAGCCAAAGTATTGGACAGGCCTTGGAGCATGCCTTCAAATGACCAGGCAGATGGAAGAAGCCATTCGCTGTTATGCCGAGGCACAGAAGCTGCAAAAAGACCAACCCGACCCTTACCTCTATGTGTATGCCGCCGATTGCTACTTCGCTTTGAAGCAAACGGAGGAGGGGCTCCAGGCGCTCAATGCCGCCTGGAAAATTGGAAAAGTGACCCAAGATGCCCGCATTTTAAAGCACGTTTTAATGATGCGCAAAATGTGGAAATAAAAAATAATAGGTAATTATGCCAGTTAAAACACATGAAGAAGTTGTTCAGCAGCCGGTTTATCACAAAAGTGAAGAAGTTGCAGCGGTTGGCAATGCGCAAGCCTCTCAAGGGAAAGCCATCCATCAGCTCTTTAATCGGGACACGATGGACAGCTGTCAAACGGCTTCCCCATCCACCTCTTTTTTAGGAAAACTCGCCCCGTGGTTTTTTTCTCCAAAAATTTTAGAGAATGAAAAGGTTACATCTCTTTCTGATTTAGACATTCAGGCAGCCGAACCGATTAAGCCTGAGCCTGAGCTGGAAAAACCTGCTCTTCCCGCACAGGCAAGCCTGGAAGGCGTCGTACCAAAGCTTCCGCTGCCCCCTTGCAAGGTGGACGATAAGATTGTCTTAGGTTTGGCGCAAATGCAATCTAAAACCGTCGACCAAATTATCGCCATTGTCCTTAAAGCTCAGGTGGAGCTTGAAAGGGAAGGGGCGGCCCTCACCCAAAATTCGTATGAGACGCTTGGCAAATTAAGAAAGATGCAGGAAAAAACGCTGGATGAAATCCGCCAGGCGCTTGAAAAAGATGAAAATGTCGCTTCGAAACTATCAACCGCACAAACAATCGCTATGGGCGCTACAGTCATGGCCTACATTGTGACTTTTGCAGCATCCTCTTTCGCATTACCTGCAGGTCTTCTCCTTGCAGCAAAACTCGGAACCTCGGCTGCCGGACTCATTTCAGGTTTGACAGCTGCCGGCGGTGGCTACATTAAAAGCCGCATGAATGAAGACAAGAAAAAAACGGATCAATATGATCACGCGATCGAGCAGTCAAAAAATCGGTCGGAAGAGTATTGCAATCTGATGGCCTCAATCGGCGAAAAAGATGCCCATTACAAAGAAGCGTTGATCAAATTGTTAAAAATTTTAGAAAAAATAAAAAATCAAGTCTTACAACAATAAGAGGTCTTATGACTGAAAGCATTAAAACAGACGGAAAATTTACAGTTCCTGCTCAGTATGAAAAGTTGTTCAATATTGATTCAGCCATGCTGAAAGAGATCAGCAAAAAAAGCATCGATCTCATCTTTCTTGATTTTGTAGCAGCGGAAGGGCGCCTACGCGTTGAAAATAAAAAAATTATTTTCGAAACACGCACGATCGGCCAGGATAAGCAGGAAGACAAAATTAATGAGAAACTAAAAGAGTATGACCGTTATGGTGCGGTTGCTTTCCCTGCCCTTACTTCTAGCCTTTCTATCGGCGCGGCTTTATTCGGTCAGGGAGCCGTTTCCGGTCTAATGAATGCGGCAGCCAATGCAGCCAACCAGGCGGGCAGCCATATGGATAAGCAATCCGAGGGACGTAAAGAATTTTTAAGTCACCGTACACAATTGGAAGGCCAATTGATCCAGGAGTACAACAATTCACTACGTGAAGAAGATCAAAGCTTTGAAAGAGCACTTTCCACATTGGATCGCGTGCACCAGGCGCAGCAAAGAGCCATCGAAGGCTTGAATAGTGCAGGCTAATTTTTAAATTTGCGGGGCAAATGCCCCGCCTTTTTAATCTGCACATAGACATCGCCCGTCCCCCATAAAAAGGGAGCGGAAAATTTTTTAACGACTTCAAATACAGGCCGGCTTTGATAGTCTGTAAGGGGAAAGCTGACTGAGATAATTTTGAGGGCTTGAGGAAGGGCTTCCAGTCTCTTCACAAGGCTGCGTAAAAAAGGAGCCGAGTAGCATGAACCATACAGGTAAATAACGCTTGCCTCCCTAAAATCGCTTTGGAGGAAGTCTTCCAAACGAAATTCAATCCCGACCAAATCCAATTTTTTTTTGATTTGGTCGGCCTTTTGAATGAATACCGGGACATAGTCAATGCCGACAACTTTGCATCCGATAAAATGATGAAGCCAAAAGCACGTGCGTCCACGGCCGCACCCCAGCTCAAAAACAACATCATCACCGGCAATTTGACCTTTTTGAGCAATTGTCTCCATGGTAGAAAGAGAGGTTTCCCCATAGGTATGAATTGCGGATTCCCTTTTTTTAATGCTATGAAGCTTACTGATACGGAAAGGGTTTTGAAATAAATACTGAGAGAGAAAATAAAGGTCGATTTTTAAAAAAGCCGGTTCGCAATAATAACGGCTAATCACCCTTACGGCTTCAAATAGCCTAAGGGCCTTTACCTTCATATTAAGGCTGATTAAATTAAAAAATTCTGAAATGGAATCCATTTGATTTCATTGTAAAGAAAATGTGTATAAAAGATTGGGAGATAAAGATGCAAGTGCCAGCTTTCTTAACAAACGTCCAGACAAGAGCCTCTTACGGTCTCAATCGTATCATGCTGAAGGGACAGGCCTCGGGCCTATGGATTAAAAAGCACGTTGTCACGGTTGCCCGTCTGCCGGCCCATGCAAAGCAGGCAATCGGCCGTGTAGCCACTCAAGGCCGCACCCAGAGTGACAAGCTGAAACATCTTGCCTCCCAAAGTTTTCAACTATTAAAAGACCAAGTCTACACACCGATTGCTAAACCTCAAGTCGATTATTTTATCACACCGCTTGGAAAGTCCGATGCCCTCTATATCATAACCAGTGCGGTAGCAGGTATCGCAATTGGCATTTTTATTGTCTGCTTAGGAGGAAAGGCTTGTACCGCTCCTGCGGCCGCCGTAAGCTCATTTTTCGTGTTTGGGGCGATGGCTTTTGCACATCAGCGCGTTCTTTATTACTATAACAGAGAGGCTGCGGCTCAACTTCAATTGATCGAACAGCAAGCAAACAACATTACGCTGGCAAATAAAGAAACTACACTCCCTCTTCTTTCCACTCCCCTTGCCGAATTAAATAAAAAACAGTTTGCCCCTCTAAAAGAGGATATTAAAGCGCTTACACAGCAGCTAGGAAAATTTATGGAGAATGTGCGGGCTGCACGTGATTATCAAATTTTTAAAGATCAAATTCTTTTACAACTTAACAATTTGAAAGAGTCTAATGAACAACTTCTTTCCGACATTCAGGCGCATTTAGGAAATGATCAACTTGAACCAGAGTTATTAGAGCGATTGAGAAGACGAGAAACTGCCATAACCATAAATTTAGGCCATATTGAAGCTTTAAAAACCGAAATTGATAAAGTGGGCAGCGATGAACAAAGTTGGACTGAAATAGAAAAGAAGTGGCTGAAGATGCAACCTCTATGGAATAATGATGAGGGGGCAAGGATGCACAATTATGCTTATAAAGCGCTGAGAAACTTGAATAAAGCTTGTCATGGGCCTCAAATCGAAGAAGCTAAAAAAACATTTTTGAACCAACTTGAAGCTTTCCAGAAAAAGTTAGTTTAAATACTTGAACCTATCCCACTAATGGAATCGGATGATTTGTGTGCGAATTTGTATTAGAAAAAATTGGCAGCAAAGCATCCAAATTCCATTAGTGGGATGGGTTCTTCAGAGAAAAAATGAGCTAATCGTTCTTGCTACAAAGATGTACATCAATGTGGAAAGGACATCATTGAAGGCCGTGACGATCGGTCCGGACGCCACCGCCGGATCAATCCGGAACCGGGCAAAAAAGAAGGGTGAAAGGGTGCCGAGCAGCGTGGCCATCAAACAGGCACCGGCTAAGCCGCAACTTACAATAAGCCCTAAGATAGCCGGGCTTGAGTTTCCGGCGTAGTGGATGTCAAAGCGGTTAAGCAGATAGACAAAAATGCCGCAAAAAATACCAAACACCGTCCCGATTAAAAGCCCAATGCTCAATTCACCGAGCACGGCTTCCCTTTTTGACCCATGGGACAACTCCCCTGTCGACATCCCGCGTACCAAAATCGTACTGCACTGAATCCCCACATTACCCGACATCCCGGCAATCAAGGGCACAAAGAGGGCCACAAACGTAAACCATTCCTTATCCTTAAAGTGGGAAAGGGCTGTCGCTGTCACAAGCCCTGCACAAAGAGTGACAATCAGCCAGGGAGCGCGCCAAAGAAACCTTTTAAAAATCGGTTCATGCTCGCTTACATCCTCTGCAGTACCTGCGATGCTGGCTATTGTTTCATCTGCAATATCTTCCAGAGCTTCTACCACCCTATCGTAGGTAATGACTCCGACCAGGCGGTCATTGTCGTCCACAACGGGCAAGGCGGGAATTTTATAACGCTCCACAAGGTCGACGACCTCATCGCGCGATGCGTCGGCATGTGTCTGATGCAAAACAGGCTGCATCACCTGCCGGATGGGAACATAAGGGGGATTAACGATCAGGTTGCGGCCTGGAACAAATCCGACCAATTCCTGATTCTCATCTAAAACAAAAATGCGCCGCGTCAGATCGATGCCTGGATTATCGCGGATTGTGTTGGCCACCTCGCCGATAGTAGTATGCATGGGGAAGGCAAAAAATTCATTAGTCATCAAACGCCCAGCGCTATGCCTGTCATGATTGAAGAGTTCGCGAATGCGGGCCGCTTTTTTAGGCTCCAGAAGTTCCAATACTCTTTTCATGCGCCGGTTTGAAAGATCATCGATCAGCCAGACAGCTTCATCAGGGGGCATTTTTTCTAAAAGCTGCTTGATCTCTTCATCATTGATTTGCGCAAAAATCGCCGTGCGGGTCGTGCTGCCCGTATTGATAATGAAAATGATTTTCGCATTGAGATCAGGTAGATTATCATAAACCACCCTCCTGGCGTGAGGAGGAAGGCGGGTCACCGCATAGGCTAAGTCAATGGGATCATGCTCGCTGGCAATTTTGGCCACATCATGAAGCATGATATTCGCGGAGGGCTTATGGAAGGCCTGCTCAAGTTTTTCATTCAAAAAATCATCAAGCTGGCTAGTTTTGGAGTCCATTAAATTGCCGGAAACAGCAATTTCTTCCTCCTTCTCATTTTCTTCCCTATCATCGTGCTGCATGGATTCACAAGCCAATTACATTGATTTTTTAAATTAAAACAGTTAAATTAATTGTTCTCATAACCTTAACATAAAGATTTATATGTATAAACCTGAAAAGATTCGCAATATTGCAATTATTGCCCATATTGACCATGGAAAAACGACGCTTCTCGATGCTCTTCTCAAGCAGTCTAATATTTTCCGTGATAATCAGCAAGTGCGCGAACGTGTCATGGATTCTTACGACCAGGAACAGGAACGGGGAATCACCATTTTTGCAAAACACACTTCCGTCTATTTTGATGACTTTAAAATTAATATTATCGACACCCCTGGCCACGCCGACTTCTCAGGCGAAGTGGAAAGAATTCTTGGCATGGTTGATTCTGTCTTGCTTCTTGTGGATGCGCAGGAAGGACCGATGCCTCAAACACGCTTTGTTTTGTCAAAATCCCTTAAAATGGGAATCAAGCCGATTGTTGTCTTAAATAAAATCGACCGCCCACATGCCAATCCGGACCGCGTGCTTGATATGACGTTCGACCTCTTCACAGAACTTGGGGCAACCGATGAACAGCTCGATTTCCGCTATTGCTATGCCTCCGGTCTATCCGGTTTTGCCATGCACCATCTCCATGATATCCATAAAGACATGCGCCCTCTTTTCGAGCTGATTACTTATGCCGTTCATGCCCCTAATGGAGACCTTGAAAACCCCTTCCTAATGCATGTATCGACAATCACTTATGATGATTACATCGGACGCCAGGCGTGTGGAAAAATCATGGAAGGAACTGTTAAAAAAGGACAATCCGTCATCCACATTGATGAAACGGGGAAAGAAGCAAGGTTCTCGATTACGAAGATCGAAGGACATTTAGGCATCGAAAAAGTGGAAATGGAAGAAGCAGGCGTCGGCGACATTGTGATCCTCTCGGGTATTCCGGAAGTCACAATTGGAGATACGCTTTGCGATCCTGCAAAGATTGTCAGGCTGCCTCGCATTAAGCTCGACGAGCCTACCGTCTCTGTCGACCTGACTGTGAATAACAGCCCCTTTGTCGGGCGCAGCGGCAAGCATGTTACGATGAATAAAATTCGCGACCGCTTGCAAAAAGAAAAAAGAGCCAATATTTCGTTGCGCATTGAGGATGAAGAAGGGGATGATAGCATTACCGTATCAGGAAGAGGCGAGCTGCACTTAGCCGTTCTGATCGAAGCCATGCGCCGCGAAAATTATGAATTCAGCATCTCAAAACCCCGTGTCATCATCAAAGAAATCGATGGACAAAAAAACGAGCCGATTGAACGCGTTCATATTGAGGTGCCGCAAGAGTATTCAGGTTCGGTCATTGAAGAACTTTCTCGCCGCAAAGGGGAAATGCAGCTTTTAGATACCAATGAAAACGGCATCACTTCGATCGTCTTCCTGATCCCTACAAGAGGGTTGATGGGCTACCGAAATGAATTTTTAACGGCTACGCGCGGACTTGGCATTTTGACATCGGTATTTGAGTGCTTTGCTCCCTGGAAAGGAACCATTCCAGGACGAACCAAAGGGGTATTGCTTTCAAACGGCCCTGGAAAAACGAGTGGGTATGCTTGCTTCGGTTTGCAAGACCGCGGCGTTTTATTTGTAACACCAACCGACGATGTCTACGAAGGAATGGTTGTTGGTGAAAACAGCCGTGATAACGACCTCGTTGTCAACGTCACGAAAGGCAAGCAATTAACAAACGTCAGAGCTTCAGGTACTGATGAGAACATCATTTTGACCCCAGCTAGAAAATTTACACTCGAACAGGCGATCGACTACATTCAGGATGATGAGCTGATCGAAGTGACGCCTGACAGCATACGCATGCGTAAACGCTTTTTGACAGAAAACGAAAGAAAGAGAGCGGGCGGCAAAGCATAAACCAACAAGCGGAAGAGGTTATTTATCGGCAAGCCTTCTAAAAAGGTCGTCGTTTTTGCGAATAACTTCTTCTTTAGCTTTTTTGAAGGTGCTGTCACTCATGTCGGATGCCTTCCCTATTTTTTGATATAAGAGTTCCTCAATCAATTGAGGAACGCTTATATTTTTTTCTTTTGCAAGCTGTTCCAGCTGATTATACATTTCGCTTGAAACCGTTAATTCAATTATTTTCATCCAAATTCCTTTTTGAATAGTATTGACTTAAAATTTTTTATTAGCATATAAATTTTATCGTACATTGTATCAAAAGGTCAATCTATGTCAAATCAATATAAACCCCCTGTTAATGTTGAATTAGAATTAAGCGCTGAACAGTATGAGTTAGTGAAACAAGCAGCCGATCGGCAGGGAAAAAGTGTCAAAACGTTTTTAAAAGACAGCCTGTCAAAAAAAACCCAAAAAAAAGCGGAATTGAGCGGATCCAAAATAAATTTTGCCAAATTTAAAGTTTTGCAAGAATACAATGATCTTTTAAAAAGGCTGGGCGAAAAATGATTGAATATTTAACGATGGAACAAGTGATTGATCTTCAACAAGAGCTAATTAAAAGATACGGTGGATTGCCTGGCATTAGGGACAAAGGCCTGCTTGAATCGGCCTTGCACGCGCCTGAAACCTGTTTGTTTGGAGAAGAGATGTTTCCCACCGTTTACGATAAAGCGGCAGCCTATCTGTATCACATCATATGCAATCATCCGTTTATTGACGCCAATAAAAGAACCGGGGCTGCTGTCACCCTCATTTTTCTTGAAGCTAACAATCAAACAATTAGATTCAGCCAAAGTGACTTTGAAGATATCGTGCTCGACGTAGCCAGAAATAATATTGATAAAGAACAAATTGCCCAATTTTTAAGTACAGGATTTATTGGCAGCCGTATGGTTAGCGGAATAAGGTGATAAGATTTATGCCTGTCTCTTTAATGAGACAGGGCTTTTCAACCAATCGAAGGGTACACTAAATCATTATAGGCTAAAATTTTATTCGCTTGATTCATTATGTTGACACCTATACCATTTCCCAAAAATAAAACCATAAAGTTGATTTGTCAGCGCTTCAGATTTAAAAGATCTTTTCGAAGTTGATATCTTTGAATATCAACAAGGAGAGATCTTTTAAAGATGAAGGTGATCACAAGTCAAATTTATGAT
>JAJTHR010000277.1 GCA_021298935.1 Parachlamydia sp.
GAGATTATTTTTTTTATCAAAACATACAATCTTGGAAATAAGATACATACCATCCATGCAGAGCGTTGGTATGGAACTTTGAGGAGCAGCCTTGCTTGTTGCCGAAGGCGAAGTCGATGCCCTTCAAAGAGTCGAGAAAGACAGAAACAAAAAATTTGGATTTATGTAAGCCTATATAATTGGGTAATCCCCCATGGCAGCTTAACAAAAAGAGGGATGAAGAGGACGCCAGCAATGGCGGCTGGATTGATAGGATATCAGCTATCTTACCGGGAATATGTATGGTTACCCGTTTATGATGATTATGGCTGGAGAGAGCAATTATCCAAGAAAGTGATGGTGATGAATGACGATGAGATGTTAGGGGCAAGCCGTAGGGTAAAAATCAGGCCAGAAAAGGGTATCGTAATGGAACCGGGAAGGATTGCGGCATGAAGTTAATATTCTTCCCGTCTACCCTTTTTGGCAGAGGTGAGTGATAAGCAAAAAGCCCGCGGCATTGATCAAAATGCGGCGGGCCTTAATGGAAATCGTTTGATGTTGTCAATAACAACTGAAGATTTATAAATTGAATTTTTGGATGAGAAGCTTTTCGAGTTTGGCTGCATCTTTAGCAAAATTGCGGATGCCTTCTGACAGTTTTTCCGTTGCCATGGCATTTTCATTGAGCAGGTGCCTGAATGTCTTTTCATCCAGGTCGATTTTTTGGATATCCATGGCGGCAGCCTTGCTGGAGTCTAGCTTTCTTTCAAGCGGGCCTTCTTCACGATGCAGCTCTTCCAGCAATTGGGGAGAGATGGTAAGGAGATCGCATCCCGCCAATTCGATGATTTCTTCCTTGTTGCGGAAACTTGCACCCATGACTTGGGTCTGATAGCCGAATTTTTTATAATAGTAATAAATGGATGTGACGGACTTGACACCCGGATCCTCAGCAGGGGGGTAGCAAGTGACACCTTCGCTTTTTTTATGCCAATCGAGAATGCGCCCGACAAAGGGAGAAATTAATGTGGCTTTCGCTTCTGCGCAGTGAATAGCCTGGGGAAGGCTGAACATCAGAGTCATATTGCAATGAATTCCAGATTTTTCCAAATCGCGGGCAGCCAAGCCCCCTTCCCAGGTGGAGGCAAGCTTAATGAGGATGCGCTCTTTTGATATGCCCATCTCATCGTAGAGCTTGATCAGGGAGTGGGCTTTGCTGATGCTTCCTTCCACATCGAAAGAAAGCCTGGCATCCACTTCAGTAGAGACGCGGCCGGGAATCAATTTGAGAATTTCAACACCTGCATTCACGAAAAGCTTATCCATGAAAAGTACCAAACGCTCTTTCGGGGAGGCAGCTTTCTCAGAATATCGGTAAGCTTCTTCAATGAGGGGGCGGTAAGCCTCCTTATCAATGGCTGAAAGGATTAATGAAGGATTGGTGGTGGCGTCTGTCGGGGAATAGGCTTTGATGGCATCAATATCGCCTGTATCAACAACCACAGTTGTCATTTTTTTTAGCTGATCGAGTTTATTTGACATGAATCCTCAAAATTTAAGATTAAGAGCCGGCATATCTTCGGATGGCTCAATTCTGAATGTAATTGCCAAGGGCTTATCACCAAGCATTAAATTGAGTGTCGAATTGAGACGAGTCAGTAGCAGTCTATAAGGGATTGTGATTTCTTTGTCTCCGAGATAAATTCCAACGCAGGTATTTGAAAGAATTTCTTCAGAAAGTTGAATTTGGCGGCACAAATTTTCAAATTTTCGCAGCTGCCTTAGTAGGTCTTCATCGCCAAAGTCATAGGATAGTCCACAGTCGGGACAATGGAGACCTTTTAGAGAGTTTTTCTCTACTTCAAAAATAGAAAATAAAATAGGCCGATGGCATTTTTGGCAATTAAATTGAAGCTGATGTCCTTTTTGCATATGACCTACAAGGGAGGGTTATTTCTAGAGCAAAGACTATAACAGTTTTAAGAGCCGATAGCAATACAATGATATTCAAATATTTTTTATAATTCTTTGATTTGCTAAAAGGAAGAAAAAGGAGACCGTTATGAGTGCACGCCCTATCGATTTTTATGGATTGATCGATTTGGACAAGCAAATCATCGAGCATTTGGAAAAATACCTGCTTCAAAAAGAAACGCTTTTGTCTCATCAAATTTTAACTATTTTTCAACCGATGCCTGTCGAAGCATTTGCTCCTTTGCTCCCTTTTAGCGGTGGACACTTAAAACTTTCCGAAGCAGTTGAGAATTTTTCTAAGAAAATGCGTGTGATTATTAAAGACGGTTTGATGGATTCACATATCAACCAGGGCGAAAGCGGACTAAAAAAAATAAATCAAGCTTTTTGGGAATTTACCGAAGTGTTAGAAGGGTGCGTTGTCGAATTATTTCAGCAGATAAAGCTTGTTAACGTAGACCGCTGGCACATTTCTCTTGCTCCAGTCGCTCTCTCTATCAAAAACCTACTTATTCATCAAATCGATGATTTAATGTGGGCCATCAGACGCATTCAAGAACCATTGAAGGAATTTCGTGAAAAATTTAGTAAAAAAACAAATCTAAAATCATATATTAATTCTTGGCGCAGCCCAATTGATTCAAATTTACTAAAAAATCTAAAAAAAACAGAAGATTATTTAAATGTTAAATATAGTAATTTTCATGAAATCTATACTCAGTATTTAAAAATTAATTTGAAAGTCGAAGAACTTCTTAATAAAATGAAAAATTTTCCAGTTTTGGCCTTGTTAGATATTCATGAGCAGAACACCTATATAGATGTTTTCCGCCTTTTAAAAATGCTTGAATTAAATCGCAAGCCAGGTGGTGAGCTGGCTTTAGAAACTGTGCGCTCATTAAAAAATCTTGCCAGCGTCGATAATGTAATGCGTATTTTGCGCATTTATTACCGTGAACTAAAAGATTCCTTTTTTAATAGCAGCTATGAATTAAAAACGATGAGCAAAGAGCGGGGGGAATTTAGCGAAGCTCTGGAAAAATTGAAGATGAAAGTGCGTGAATATGAAAACGAGCTAAAAAATTTAATTCAAACAATTGTTCACTACCGTCTTTTTATCTTAAAAAGCGATGCCAATCCTTATGTGCGCAGCCGCTTGGGCTTTTCAGAATGGATCGTCGGTCCGGAGCCGATGAAGTCCAAAAAGCTGCTCAATTTAATTTATTCCGCTGAAGAACTCAAGCAAGGGTACCAACGCTTCATACAATCGATGAATGGCGATTTTCAACGTTTTTATCATACAATGGACTCCTCGCATCAGGAGATTGAAAAAATACTCCATGAAATGTCCCAACCCTTGATATCGAAATCTATGATGCAGAAAAAAGCA
>JAJTHR010000041.1 GCA_021298935.1 Parachlamydia sp.
AAATTTGACTTGTGATCACCTTCATCTTTAAAAGATCTCTCCTTGTTGATATTCAAAGATATCAACTTCGAAAAGATCTTTTAAATCTGAAGCGCTGACAAGTCAACTTTATGGTTTTATTTTTGGGAAATGGTATAACTTATTGTGATCGACCATCACTACTCGAAGTCTTCTCTTTAAGCTTAAGCTTTCTAAAGCAGCCATGTGTTCTTTGTATAAAATTCGATTGGGATCAATATTAAGGGTTTTGAAAGTATGCATAACATGTTTACGCAAATAGAGTTCAGATTGAAAAATATTGATCAAAGGGATCCATAAATCATTTTTATGATTTGCGTAGGAATAGGTCAATGCACTGACAATAGAATCCATGTCGGCGGATTCGTTACCCATAACAAGATAGATGAGTTCATTTGATGAATAGCTTCTATGGATAAATGTCTCATATACCTTTTTAAGGTATTCCGAAATGGTAGCTGAATAGTTCATATAAACCTAACCCCCTAAAGTTATTCCATTTTCATAGTAAGGCAAAAAAATTTACTTTTTCTACTATAACATCCCTTCTTTAGAAGATCTCTACAAAATCAGCCGATCGGATTTTTGCAGACACATTTTGATTTAAATTTTAACCACCAAGCTTGACTGCCGGGGCCGCGATATTTGCCACCTTTGTTTTTACATCAAACTTGTTCTTTCCTTCCTGGACGATAGAATCGGAGGCTTCAAATGAAATGATTTCCGATTTAATGGAAAACTTTTTGCATTCAATTAACACTGAATCGGGTTTTTGGGTGATTGTGCTCGTTCCGTCGCTCCCTTTACAGGTATGAATGAGGGATGTTCCATCAAATACAATTTGCTGCAGGTTGCCCGCATCTTTGTCTTCCAGGGTCAATGAAAACCCCGATTCATGGTTGAGATTAATGGAGAGAGTCTTTTTATCTTTTTCATCCACGCTGATCAGAATATCTTTTTCTTTAATCTCTATCGTCTGAATCTGTTCTTTTGAGGAGGCTTGCCTGATTGTATAAAAGGAATCTTTGCCATCATATTCATGGCGCATAATGGTGTACTGATCCTTTTCTACATTGGCCGCCAGAACAATTTGATTCCCTTGTATTCCGGCAGGCAGACGGGCAAGGGGGTCCCAGTCAATCGGCCGTTCGATCCGGGCGGTATGGAAATGCAGGGAGAGCATCACTTTTGTATCTTTAATAAATGGATAGTAGTACTGACCGGAATAGGAAGGGACAAAGGGGGCCACGACATTTTTATTCTCGGCCAAGGGTACTTGAATCAGATATTGGCCCTGAGGGGCTTTTTCCGATTCCAGTATTTTAAAAGTGGATTGCTCCTTCTCGCCAATGTCGCAAAACACCTTTCCTTGCACATAGAAGGGAAAAGCGGGAGGGGTAAAGCGCGGCCACTCTGCATAAGCTGCCTCTTCTTCTTCCAGGCGAATTCTCACATAAAAATTGTACCCTTGTATCTCCTTAACGACCTCTTCGGTCACCCCCACTTTATTGGCAATGAGGTCTACGTGACGTATCCTAAAGTTTTTATCTTTAAAGCAAGCATCCTGGCTCCAGTTCCCCTCCTTATCCCCTTTAAATTTGATAAAGGAGCCGGGTGTCAACTTATCTAGCTGGATTTCGTCTGTAAATTGTATCAGATGAATTTCGACTTCATTTTTGTCAGAATAAAGAACGGAATTGATTTTTTCCTGCGCCTGCTCAGGAAATACCCGATAGTGGCCCGGATCAAAGATTTCCCGCCGCACCGATTGAAAAGGGTGCTCATTTTCCTTGTCTTCCGGATCTAAAGTGTCTGCCGTATGCTTGAGTGTTTTTTCATTATAGCGCGCTGCAGGAGAAAAAATACAAAGCGGGGGAGTGCAGTCCCATTCTCCAATTTCCAGCGGGGGGCCGGAAGCCTCTTTTTTCTTTCCGGTAATAGTGTAATGGTGTTCTTTGTAATCATATTCCAAAAGGCCGTTTTCCTGATGCAAATACCAAATTAAAAAGGCATAAAAATGGGTTTGTTCTTCAGCTTTCAACCAATATTTATGCTGTAGCGAAAAGGCGGTCACAGGGTGCTTTACCTCAATGGGATCCCATTTATAGTTCATGGTGATTTCCGGATTGATATGCTTTTCAATCACATCTTTCATCGACTCATCGACATAAATATTTGTCGGAAAATGCTGCTCCCACGTCGCCTTGGCATGATCAAAGAAAGTTATTTCATACACCCGATGCGCTTGGCTTAACTTAGCAAGGTTGGAGGGGAGCCGTCTAAAATTTTTGTCGGTCAGTATGCCTTTAAATTCGATGATAGGATCTGTGCCTTTTTCAATCGAGGTAGGCTTAAAGCCAAGCTTGGCTTTGATAATTTTAGGGCTTGTCAGGATTCCATACATCTCCTCATTCTCAAAGGTTGAAAACTGCACTTCGCAGCAATAGCCATAAGAATGAAGTCGCAGGCGAAATTTTTCAATATTCCCTGTGGGTATCTCGGCCTCTTCCCCGTCTGCTTCCAATTTTAGCGAAAGGAAAAGATTTGATTCGAAGTAGGAGTATATTTTTGAAAGGGAATCATTCATCCATCTACCTCAAGGCTGTAGGATTTATTTTGCTGATGAAAACTTAATTGAAAGGAACAGGATTTATTTTCTATTTTGCATTTGATTGTAAAAGATAAATAAAACCTGCTTGCGCTAGGTTTTGGGAGAACTTCTATATGGCTGATTCTTTTTTCATATTTTTCAAAGCAGATTTTGATGTCTTCCATAATTTGCAAAGTAATTTTTCGATCCGACCCCAAATAAATGTACGAATCAAGGCCTAGGTCTTGCGGATAACTCCCATACCCCTTTTTGGTATTCAGAAGATCGCACAAATGTTCAAAGATGTTTTCTTGAAAAGGGACTTTTCGAGTCTCTTGCCTGAATTTACTTAGGATGCTCATCTTAAGGCTTACCTCCAGTAAATGAACCCTTGGACTTCATGAAAATCATTATCTACCGAAAAGGCAACCTTGCCTTCGGCTAAGGCATGGTCCCATTCAGAATCTTTTTGGATTTTGTAAACATGCGCATGTCTCGAAAAATTGTTATTAAAGGGAGCAGATTCTAGTCGGAGGAGCACAACGCCGGTTAAGGCAAAGCGGTGTACATTGAATAAACGTGAATGGGCCGCCATCCGTAGGCCCTCGATAGGCGCTTTAATTTTCGGATCGGAATATTGAGCGACCAGATAGATTTCACTCGTTTCATACAAGTCCTGAGGCATTCTTTCCGATACATAGCAGTTTTGTTTTTTCTCAAATTTAATCGAGGAAAGCTTCTCATTTTTCGGTTTAAGATACTGGATGAGCAATTCAACCAATTTGGAAAAAAGAGGGGAAAGCTTATCGTGCTGATAAGGAATGACGTTAAAATCGGGCAGATCCAGAAACATCAAAGCTAAAGCATTCAGGAAGTGAGTCAATTTTTCATAAAGATAATAGGGGTGCGTGATGATGTTGCGGTCCATATTCATAAGGAATTGCCGGATGCTTGCCACTTCCAGCAAGCACAGCTTTGAATTGAGCGTGCGCTGCTCAAAGACCTTTCCGGAGCTTGATTCGAGCTCCAGTTCTCTCTGAAAGCTTTCAAGGATGGTGCGAATGGTTGAGAGCTTGCTTGTTAAAAAAGGGTGGTTCAAAATGGTGAAGAGAGGCGGGGAATAGTCCTCGCATAACTTCCAGCGGTTTTCCACATCTTTTTCAAATTCGCCGAGCTTGATGCTGACCTTTCCTGCATAGAGATGATGTTCATTGGTCAAGACCAAGTTATGAACGGCATAGCTGATTTTCTCTTCCTCATCTCCTGATTCGGCAAACACATTATGTTGGGAAGCCCCTTTTAATAAATGCAAATAGAGGGTGAGTTGATTAACCCCTGATAAATTGAGGTCGTAGGTATTGATGTTTCCATTATCAGGGACATCGACCAGGTCTCCGCTTGGAAAGATGACCGTGAGTTTATTAATGGAAACGACACCCTGGGAGAGAAGCTTGTCATCCCATTTCAAATTTCCAATGCCAAAGTAGGGGATGCCAAGGTTTTGAATATAAAAATTCAAATTGGCGAGTAAAGCATCTTCTTGTGCGACTAAATGAAGAGGGAGCAGGGGTTGGCCTAATTGCCAATCGACTCGTTTTAGCTGTTGCATAGACCCCAAAATTAATGGATTGAAAGGAGGGGAAAGACCGCTGGCCTTCCCCGCTCATTTCGTTAACGACAATCAAGGACTTAAGCGTCAGTCACACCTGCACGACGTGCAAACGGAGAATTAGCTGTAAAAGCAATATGCAATTCCTGCTCTTCTCCTTCACTCTTAGGAGTTAATGAACCGTTGATTTGGAAGTTCAAAGGTTGTTGAACAACTCTGTCAGGTTCGTTGCTGATAGCTATTTTTGTGCCTTTAGTGATGACACAACGAATTTTTTGCTCGTTTGAGTGAAATGTCTTAAAGAATTTCTTCGTCGGGTAGTCATAACCATAAATAATGTACTCGATCTCTATTTCAGAACCACCTGTAAGCGATGAAAGAGCTTCTTGCATCGCTGCTTTGTTGGCCGGAGAGACTCTCAAGCTAAAACTGATAGGATCTGTCGGGCCGCCTTCCCAGCCAATATAATCAAAAACTCCTGCAACTTTTACCTTTGATTCAGGATCCATCGGATTAGGTACCGATGTATCAACCAAAAGGTCTTTTCCTGCATTTGTAAAACTAAAATTCATGAGGTGTCCAACATAACCTGTCGTTCCAAGCACAAAGTTGTACCCGGATACTGCATCGCAACGGATGTCGATGCTTTCGAAGTGTTTTACTTCCGCCATTTTGTTTTCCTTTTCTATGTTGTTTTGGGATCACACTAATTAATTAACCAAGTCTTGCATCAAGTCTAAGCTCAACATCCATCCCTTCCATTTGGAGATGGGGCAGAACTGAAATGCAGCAATCATAAAAACCAATTCGTCCTTCTCTTTCCTTCACGTCAATTAAGGCCGCTTTAAAAGGATAGCGTCTTAACGTCCGGTCATCAGGATTAGTAATTGCCGTCACGTAGCTAAGAATCCAGTTATTCAATATTTTTTTGATATAATTGGCGTCTGCTGTGCTACCGATGTTGTCCCGGGCAATGCTTTTGACGTAATGGGCGATCCGTGTAATAGAGAAGGTGTAGGGCAAGTTGCAGACGAGCTGCGCATTTTCTGAATCTTTCGGATCTTTAAATTTTTTCGGCCTTTTCAACGATTGAGCGCTAAAAAAGCAGGCATCACCTGTCCCTTTGCGATAAATCAGGGGAATGAATCCGCAATTTGCAAATTCAAGTTCACGATAGTCAGGTATGGCCATTTCGACAGGAATCTTGATTTCTTCTTCCCCGCGAATGTTAAATGTATGCACGGGCAGTCCTGAAATCAATCCTCCCCCTTTTGGCCCTCTCAGATATTGGCACCAGCCAGACGATTGAAAGGATTTTACCATGTTTTTGGCAAAAAGGATGGCCGAGTTACCCCACAAGTATTTACTGTGGTCGTCACCCCAGGTGGACTCTGTGAAGTTGAAGTTTCTGCAAGGGTTAGTCACCGGATGCCAAGGCAAGCGGAGCACATAGGAAGGCAGGCATAATCCTAAATAGGCAGCTTCTTCACTATCCCTCAGGGCATTGAAGGCAGAATACTTAGGATGGTTCATTAAACCTTCTAAATCCTTGATGGAAGCCAGTTCTTCAATTGAATCGCATCCAAAGAACTTTGGAGAGGCGCTGCTTACAAATGGACAGTGGCTGGCATTGGCAATTTTTGCCATGACTTTTAACCATTTGAGATCAGCAGGCGTATGTTCAAATTCATACAAGCCGATCATCGATCCGAACGGCTTGCCGCCATATTGATCATACTCGCTGACATAAGCTTTCTGGAACATGGCAGAGCCGGTAAAATCGACAGAATTATTTTCAAAATCTTCCTGGAGCTCTTGCTTGGATACATCGAGCATGTCGATCATGACATTGGCGCGGAAATTAGTGCCTGAAATCAGGTCAAAAAGCCCTCTCCACGTTGATTCGAGTTTCTTGAAATTATCATTATGAATGATTTCATTGACCTGATCGTTGATCATGGTATTAAGTTGTGAAATCAAATCCTGCACTTTACCTTTATCCAGCCGCTGGCTGCCTGAGTCGACGTTCCAAATGATTGTGGCAAGTGATGAAATCAAGCGTGCCGCATCTGAAACTTCTTCGTTAACGTCAAGGAGACCGTCGCTGATCATGGGGACGAGGGCTTGCTCTTCATCGTATGAAGCGATTTTAAGGCTTTTTAGGAAATCATCGATTTCCAATTCCTCAACTATCGGCTCTTCCACTGCTGTCAAAACTTGACTCATAGCTGTTCTCCTCCGATTTCAATGCTTTTACTTCCTTCCAATGCAAGCTGTTTATTTGGAATGCGATAATTGGAAAAGTTCTGTAGTTTTTCCCTCATCTGCTGCAATAAGGCGTCGCTTGAAAAAAGCTTATTTAATAAAGCTGCAAATTCTTTTTTGTTAGCCACATTGGATTGAATCTCTTCCAAAAGTTTTTTCAGCAATAGCAAAGAGCGGATTTGGGGTACTTGCTTGGCCACTTCTTCCGGAGAAAAAGAATTCAGATTTTCAAGTTTCAATTGAACGCGCATATCCTGGCCGCTTGGATTGATTTTATCCTGAACGACCATGTCGACTTCGACACCCATGTCTTTCATGATCTCATTGATGTTTGAGCCATTCAAAGATCTTAAGTTTCTTTCATCGAGATCAACTTTTCTATCTTTTGAGCTTCCTTGTGAAAAATCGCCTAAAACCATCATGCGTAATGGGAGATCAACAACGGCTGGTTCACCATCTACTTCTGTTTTATAAGTAAGGGTGATACGTGATTTTGGGACTTCATCTTGTACTGACATAAATTTCTTCCTCAATTTAAGGTTATCAATCACTACTCGTTTGTCTGAGGCTCTCCTTCACATTTGATTTGTGTAAGACGTATCAAGAAATTTAGAAAAAGATGTTACATCAACTTTTATTTTTGTGAAATTAAAATTTGCATTAATGAATAAAAACAACTCACACAGTCGCTGAAAAGGTATGTCCTTAAAAAATTATGGCACTATGGCTTGGCCAATTACGAATATTTTATCCAAACGAGATTGGCCAAGCCATAGTGCCATAGGTTTTTAAGGACGTACTGAAAAAGTAACCTTAGAGCGTGTCCCAAAACCTTAATTTCTCCTTAACATCAGTCTAGACATTGAGATATACATCATAGATTCGGTTGTTGATGAAAAATACTCATAGTCTTTTGATAGTCTGCGATATTTACTCATCC
>JAJTHR010000280.1 GCA_021298935.1 Parachlamydia sp.
AAATTTGACTTGTGATCACCTTCATCTTTAAAAGATCTCTCCTTGTTGATATTCAAAGATATCAACTTCGAAAAGATCTTTTAAATCTGAAGCGCTGACAAGCCAACTTTATGGTTTTATTTTTGGGAAATGGTATTAGTCGTGTCTTTAAAAATGCTGCCTAAAGAAGCTTCTCTTCATGAGAGGAGTTGGAAAGGAGAAGATTGGACACACTATTTATGGAAAAAAGAGGATCGTCTGGTAGCGAACGAGAAGTTGAATCCTGGCTTATTGCCAAACGAATAACAATGTATTTGAAGACATTCGCAAGGGATAAAACAATTCTTGATCCGATTTCATTCATACCTAAAAGGGCATTTGAACAACTGGTCGAAACCTATTTGGTCATGAGACAAAAAAACCACAAATTCCAAATGATGTAGTTAATGAAATATTTAAACAAGTTATTCTAAGCATAGAAGAAAAAAAGTAATACCACAAAAAAAGGGGCGCAAAGTAATCATTGCTCACCTTTGAAAAAACAAAAAAAAGGAAACTGCATTAAAAAAAAATAAAAAAAAGGGTTTCCACCCTATTAAAGGTCAACTAGACTGACTATCTAGTTGAAAGAAAAAATGTGAGTCTTGATGGACTCGAACCATCGACCCCCTCATTAAAAGTGAGGTGCTCTAACCAACTGAGCTAAAGACTCAAAATGACCCCAAGGGGATTCGAACCCCTGTTATCGGAATGAAAATCCGGTGTCCTAGACCTGACTAGACGATGGGGCCTTGGAAAAGTCAAGCTATGCGCTTAACAAATTCTTTGGCGTTTCAAAGTGGTTTTATAGTATCTGATACCACTTATTTTTGGCAAGCGTTAAATCGTTGAGATTTCCTTTTCTTTCTTTTCTGCCAGGCTATCGGCTTCAGAACAGTGCTTGTCTGTCAATTCCTGAATGTTTTTTTCCAATTTCTTCATCGCATCTTCTGCAATGTCTCCATCAGCCTTTTGCTTACGGGCCGCCTCGTTAGCTTCGCGACGAATATTGCGGATGCTGACTTTCGTTTGTTCCCTTTCGTCATGGCACATTTTTGCCATTTTTTTGCGGATTTCTTCTGTCATTTGAGGAATGTTAATGCGCACTGCATGTCCATCCACAATAGGCATGAGCCCCAAATTAGCCCTTTCAATCCCTTTGGCAACTCCATTCACATTTTGCGGATCGAACGGAGTGATAAGCAGCTGACGCGGCTCAGGCGTTGAGATGGCGGCCACATCCTTCAAACGCATGCTGCTTCCATAAATTTCCAGGGAAACATTTTCCACCATGCCAGGATTGGCCCGGCCTGTTCGAATATTTTTTAAATTCGTTTTTAAATGTTCAATGGCTGCAGCCATTTTTGATTTTGTCTGGTCAAGAATACTCATTCCCTCTCCTTTTCTTTGACTAAGGTGCCAGCGCTCCAATCTGTCAAAACATTTGCCAGATCTCCTTCCCATAAACGACGCATATTAAACACGTAAATGGGAATCTGGTTGCTTTGACACAATGCCACCGCTGTGGCATCCATCACCTGGAGTTTTTGGGCAAGCACCTCTGAATAAGTGATCGTGTGATATTTAATAGCATCAGAATATTTGATTGGGTCTTTGTTGTAAATCCCATCCACTTTTGTCGCTTTAAATAATACGGAGGCTTGAATTTCGCTTGCCCTCAAAGCGGCTGCAGTGTCTGTTGTAAAGTAGGGATTCCCGGTTCCACCGACAAAAATGACAATTTTACCTTCTTTTAAATAGTCCTGCGCTTTCATCCAGTGATAGGATTCAGCCACTTTCGGACATTCCAATGCGGTCATCAATTTAGCCTCCGCTCCCCTTGCCAGAATGGCTTGGCTCAAGGCAATTCCATTAAACAAAGTGGCCAGCATACCCATTTGATCGGCCGGCGTCCGGGCCATCCCCCCATCGTTCCAGTTAATCCCCCTAAAAATATTCCCTCCACCAATGACTACCGCGGTTTGAACCCCCAGCTGGGCTATTTTGATCAGGCAGTCTGCAACAACCGCGCAGGCCTCTGCCTGAATTCCAAATTGTTGCTGCCCAAGTAAGGTTTCACCTGACAATTTCATTAAAATGCGCTTTGGAAGCGGCTGCATATGCATCACCCGATTTTTTTACTCAAGATAACGTATTTATAAATTGAATTCAAATTCATTGATTTAATCAACAAATTTAATTAAAATCAATTTTTAATCTATTACATTAATAATTTATGACATATTACATTTCACGACCCGATTTTTATTTTAACTTTAATAGTCAGGCAAACTATTTACAACAACTTGAACCACTCACCTCACCAAGCAAATCCACATTTTTGGCATTTGACCAAAAACAGGGATTTATTCAGCTGAGCTTAATGGAAAAAGTTGTTGAGACTGTAAAAGGGCTGCTTGGATTTAACGACCGGACAGATAAAACCCGCTTGGATGCCGAGTGGATGAAGTTTATCTATTATGGCGAGGTGCGCGGCTATTTAACTGATGCGGCCCTTCGTAAGATGCGTGAGAGAATCTATTATCATGCACACCCCCCTTCCCCTTCAGTTGCAAAATTATTTAGAAAAGTTCAAAGGCAGCACTTAACTCCGGTTGCGCAAAGGCTGGCACACATGCAGCACGTCATAACCACTTATCATACAGAGAATCAAAAGTGGCTCCGACCGAATTTCTGGTCGAGAATGGGCCATAAACCACCGCCATTAGCTCCTTTGAACCATTATGGTGACACCCTTCTTGACCTTTCGAGTTTGACGACTGACGTCCGCGAGGCCTTCCGGCTGCTACAACAAGCTTTTTATTTAAAAAACACCCATCCCGATTTTCAGCAAAAAATGGGGGTCCATTTAAAAAGCATTCTTGAGCGTAGCCGGAATGGAGAAATTCATGCCGGAGAGCGGGGCATTCAAACCTTTTGGCTTGAACTTGCACGCACCGCTTATCTTAACAATCAAAGCGATGCAGCGGAAAAGTACATTGATGAAGCCCTAAGCGTCCAACCTGTTCAGGAAACAACGCTTGAAGCAGCCGAAATATTACTTAAACAGCAATCATTCGAGAAGGCAGCACCCTTACTCGCTGTTTTAGAACAAGCTAGAGCAATGAATGCAGAGATCCAGCAGCTAATTGCTAAAGCTTATTGGCACTTAGGCCGTTTTCCGGAAGGGGTAGCGGCCAAAGAAAAAGCGATTAGGCTGCTTTCCAATCAACGCCATCTTCACTTTCAAACGATTGCCTCTTTGCATAAGGAATTGGGAGACTATTATACGACTGGGCCGGGTTTTTTAACCCCAGACAGCGCCATCCAAGCCGCCTTGCATTTTCATGAAGCTTATGAAGACATCCACACGATTGAAATGAGACAGCAGGTTCATTTAAGCTATCACAAAGCCTGGCAGCAATCCCCCGAGTCTTTTTACAGCCATAGTGAAAAGTGGCTTAATTTTTTCACAGCCACTCCTCCAAGGGGTCAGCTTCCCTTGTTTCCTCCCCTTTTCCTTTTTCTTGCTAAGGAAGCAAATAGGCAGAATCAAAATGAATTTGCATTGGAATGTCTGGAACAAGGAATGGCTTTTTACAGCAGGGATGAAAATTTTGTGCTCGAAGCCTTGCAATTGTGCCTCACATGGGAAGTCGCCCCCCCTTTCACGATTGACAATTTCGAATTTGACCACCATCCGCGCATTCAGGAATTGATTGGTTCATTAAAATGGCATTCAAACAAAGAGGAAGCCATTTTAATTTATAAAAGAGCCATTGAGCTATATGAAAGAGATACCGAAGCCCAAGAAAGAGCGGCTCCTCTGCACGCCCGCATTGGCAGCCATGTTTTGAAGTCACCTCAGGGGTTTTTTCGACGTATTTCTTACGAGGAAGCATTCGATCATCTCAAAAAAGCTCAGGCTCTTCAACCGGATATTTTTTCTGAAAGTTTGCATGCGGCCTACATGTTGGCTGCCGAAGAAGAAATGAATAAAAGCTTTCTGACAAGAAATCATGGACAGGCGATGCATTATTACACCCAAGCTTTCCAAACGCAAGCCTGCAATGGGCCCTATTTAGAAGAATTAATGGAACATTACTTATCAAAGCAGGAGGCATGGCCTGAGGCAATCAAGCTTTATCAAGCCATTAGAGAGCAATCTTGGGCAGCTGAGGCGCACCTGAGCGCTAAGCAATACCATAGGCTCGGAAAACTCTTTTATAAAGAAGGTCTAAAAGATTTGGCCTTGGAATGCCGCCAATGCGCCCATGCAATGGATAGCGCAAATAATGACTTTAAAGACTCTCTGGACAAAACCTTTATTCGTCTGGCGATCCATAATTACAACCAGGCTAAATCCATCGACCAGCTGCAAATCATCGCCGATTCTTTGGAGCAGCACCTCGCTATCGTCCTGGAAGAATGGAAAGATATTTACCATGCTCACCTGGCTCTCGTGTACGGAAGAATGGCTGAAAAATACAAAGAGCTTTTTTCGCTAGATCAACCCATTTGCATTACAACCAATTTACTTGCTCATCAAAGCAAGTATGCAGAAGAGATCCAAAAAGCGTTTGATTGCTATGAGAAGGCGCTTTCCCATCAACCGCATTACTCGAAATGGCATTTTGAAAGAGGAATGTTACATGATTTCAAAGTTGAATATGATGAGGCCTTGGGATCTTTCCGCAAAGCTGTGCAGTTTAATAAGAAGAACCCTTTTTATCGCAAACAGCTTGCCAGCACCTATCATGTTTTGCTGAATATGAAAAGATATGAGGCACATGAAAATAAGCTTGTGTGCGATGCCAATTTTCCTCAAGTCTTTCGCCAGTGGTATAGCGAGTATTTCATGAAGTCAAAAAGCCAGAAAATCAACCCGCATAAAATTGATATATAATTTGCAAGCTTTGTAAATTTTTAGAAACTAGAAATCAACGATATGAAAGATAATAAATTAATTTTATTTCGCAATTATCATTCTTATCGTTAATTTTTTTAATTTCTTTTATACTGATCAAATTGAATATTATGAAGGAAACGAGCCACAATAATTTGATCACCTTACTGTCTGCTAATTTGCAGGCGTATTTTTTTTGTTAAAAAAATTCGCCTATCACGTTATTTGGGAAATTCAAAGGAAAAAGCACCCGATAATTCCTCGGGTGCTTGGAAAGATAATTACTGACCGACGTTCCAGCGAAGGAAATTGGTCACAGCAAGCTCTTGTCCATTTTGCTTGCCGCGCTGATTAACCAGGTCTTTGATTGTCAATGAATCATCTTTGATGAACTTTTGACAGACCAGGCAATTAGTGTCGTAATAGGCGCTGATTTTACCCTCAACAATCTTGTC
>JAJTHR010000255.1 GCA_021298935.1 Parachlamydia sp.
AAATTTGACTTGTGATCACCTTCATCTTTAAAAGATCTCTCCTTGTTGATATTCAAAGATATCAACTTCGAAAAGATCTTTTAAATCTGAAGCGCTGACAAGCCAACTTTATGGTTTTATTTTTGGGAAATGGTATTACAATATTTGATGAGGGTCGGTTTAAAAGCAGATGTTGCAGGATATCTTGCCGGGATTTTTATTTGTGAAAATTGCGATCGTTATAAAAGAGGTCACCTTTCAGAAACAGGCTTTTGCATATCACCAGAATGGCAAATTATCCAAAACCCAAAGAAAGAGACTTTATACCACACAGTTTGCTCAGAAAACTGTAAATCTGCCCTTATGATAGATCTAAATGATGAGTCAACTCAAAGCTTTGCTCTGAGTTGACTCATTTTAATTAAAATTAATTGGGGGGTTGCAGTGTCGCTTTGCGGCTTAGCTTAATTTGCCCTCGCTCGTTAATATCTAGAACTTTTACGTTCAGGATATCCCCTTGTTTGACAAATTCATCCAGGCTGTTAATGCGGCTGATATCGAATTCAGAAATATGGCAAAGACCTTCTTTTCCAGGAAGAATCTCGACAAAAACTCCAAACGGAGCAATTGAAGTCGCTTTTCCGGAATAAATCCGGCCGATTTCAATCTCTGCCGTTAAGCCATTGATAATGGCTTTCGCTTTCTCAATGCTTTCCAAATCCGACGCCGCGATGCTGATAAGCCCGCTATCATCAATGTCGATTTGAACGCCCGTCTGCTCGATAATAGCGCGAATCTGCTTTCCTCCAGGCCCAATGACTGTGGCAATCTTGCTGGGCTTAATTTGAACAGTTTCAATGCGGGGAGCATACTGGGACATTTCGTTTTTATATTTTGGACAAACAGCCAACATTTTATTCAGAATGTGGGTACGACCTTCTTTCGCTTGCTTTAAAGCTGCACGCATAATTTCTAAAGTGATGCCTTCAACCTTGATATCCATTTGGAAGGCTGTGATGCCGTTTTCGTCGCCGGCCACTTTGAAATCCATATCGCCTAACGCATCCTCAATTCCTAAAATATCAGATAAAATGGCAAAATTATCATTTTCCATGATCAGTCCCATAGCAATTCCTGCTACAGGCCGTTTAATCGGGACACCTGCATCCATTAAGGCTAGACATCCGCCGCAAACTGAAGCCATTGACGAAGAGCCGTTGGATTCTGTGATATTGGATTCCAGACGAATTGTATAAGGAAACTGCTCTTTAGGCGGAATGAGGGCTAAAAGAGCTCTTTCAGCTAACTTGCCATGTCCCACTTCTCTTCGTCCCGGAGCGCCCATGCGGCCGACTTCTCCAACAGAGAAGGGGGGGAAAAAGTATTGGAGGTAAAAACGATGATTTCCTTCCCCTTGTAAATCTTCAAAGCGCTGAGCCATCGTTTCTCCGCCAAGCGTACAAACGGCAACAGCCTGGGTTTCACCTCTTGTAAATAAAGAGCTACCATGGGCGCGGGGTAAGAGTCCTTGTTCAACATCGATCATGCGGATTTCATCGAGTTTCCTGCCATCTGAGCGGCGGTTCTCATTCAAAATCATGCGACGCATCATGCTGGATTGAATATTCTTAAAGGTGTAAGAAATTTCATGCGCTGTATAGAAGGGTGCTTCCCCTGCAGGCATGAACTTTTCATTCACCTGTCTTGCAATATCCCCAATGGCCTCTTCTCTTTTCTGTTTTAATTCAATACGGAGCGCCTGATCGAGTGAAGATGAGACGAGAGATTCGATTTGAGATTGAAGTTCTTTTGGCCATTTTTTGAGGGACTCTCTGTTTTTTGGTTTGCCTACACGCTGGCGCCACTCTTCAAGAGTGCGGCAGATCGCCTGAATGCTTTGATGACCGAGCTCTAAAGCTTCGATCGCCTGCTCTTCCGTTAAGAAATCACAGAAGCCCTCGATCATTAAAACAGCATCATTTGTTCCGGCAAGCATTAAATCGAGTTTTGATTTTTTAAGTTCCTCCACTGTTGGATTGACGATGAATTGACCATCAACCATTCCTACACGGACTGCACCGACAGGCTTAATGAGGGGAATATCTGAAATGACAAGGGCTGCCGCAGCTGCGCAAATTGCCAGAGGTTCAGGGGGATTAACGCCGTCATAAGACCAGACATAGGAAAGGACTTGAACTTCATTATAATACCCTTCTTCGAATAAAGGGCGTAAAGGACGGTCGATCAGGCGGCTGACTAAAGTCTCTCTTTCTGTCGGTCGGCCTTCCCGCTTGATAAATCCGCCAAGTGTTTTACCGGCAGAGGAGAATTTTTCCTGGTAATCGACTCTTAAAGGGAGAAAGTCAATTTCCGGGTCGGCTTTTGGGTTTGCGCAGGCTGTTGAAAAAACCATTGTTTCGCCGCAGCGCAAAATAACTGCTCCGCCTGCTTGACGAGCGATTTTGCCTGTTTCGAAAATAAGTTCTTTTGAGCCGATTTTGACTGATATGATGTCACGTTGCATTAAGATAACTCCATTGGTTTCGATATTGAATTTCCGATTGCATGGAGGATAGAACGCAGAAAATTCGCTTTAAAGCATTTCATTTAAGGGGAATTTTCTGTTTTCTATGATCCATGAAGGGGGTTGAAGAAAGGGCTAGCGTTGCTGCCCTTACTTGAAATTTCAGCTTAATTATCTTCTAAGCTTTAATTTGTTAATTAGCGTTTGATAACGTTTTGTGTCTGTTGAATTCAAATAATCAAGCAAACGACGTCTTTGTCCGACTAATTTAAGGAGAGCCAAACGGGAACCATGGTCCTTTGGGGCCCTTTTTAAATGATCAGTCAGCTCCGTGATCCGTTCTGTAAGAATGGCGATTTGGACGTCGGCCGATCCGGTATCTTTTTCATGAAGCTGGAATTTTTTTGTGATTTCTTCCTTGGTACCTTTGTCTAGTGACATTCAGGAATCCCCCGTAAATTAAGGCCAGATGGCTCGTTTTAAAATATGATTTCAATGGTAACTCCTTATAATGATAACAAAAACCCCCAATTATTTGCAAGGAAACTCTTCTTTGAGTGAAGGGGCTGAATGACCATTCTTATTGCTTTTTCAGAGCAAACATGTTAGTTTATCTAAAAATTTTAACAAGGGTATTTTTGATGTATAAAGATGCAACTTATAAAGAAAAATTTACGCTTCTAAATGACTGGCTGGGAATAATAGTTGATTCTATTAAGAAAGATCTTAAAAACGAGCATTTGAAGAAAGACTTTAATTTTGCCAAACGTTTTTTAAATTCTAAAAATATTAATAAGATTACAAACGAGGAACTAACTGAAGCTTACCAAAGGGCGATTGCTGAAGAGGAAAGAGGGGAAGAGCTTGCGGAATTTATGACAGCGCGCTGGCTCCTTAAAAATACTGAAATATATGATTTTTTTGAAACGCAATTAAGCCTTATTAACCCCGATTTTAGTGATCTTGAGCAATTGACAATTGAGCAGGCGACTCCCTTGATGGAATCGTCGGTGCAACATTTTGGTGCTCCGCAGACATATATTTTTTCTGTCTTGAATTCTGTTGTTTTCCCAAAGGAAGTCTACCAGCGTCTTGCTGGCCAGGCTAAAGACCAAAATCTGCAACATCAAGAAGAAGCCCAAAGAAAAGAAGAGAAGCAGACTTTTGAAAGCCTCAAACAATCGCATGAAAGGGATGTAGCCCGTCTGACAGATAAGTATGAAAAAAAATTGTCAGGTTTGCAAAAAAAATATCAGACCGATACTGACACTCTAAAGAAACAAGTTTCACAGCTGCAGCGTAAATTGCATGAGGTGAAGCAGTAATGCCATTTCCCTGGTTGATTGTCCCCAAGACTGACGATGAAAAATTCATGCTTGAGGCATTAAAAGAGGCCTGGAAAGCTTTTCAGGCAGATGAAGTGCCGGTTGGAGCGGTCCTGGTCAAAGACAAGCAAATCATTGCAAGAGGTCATAACCAGGTTGAGTTGCTGCGCGATGCGACTGCCCATGCTGAGATGCTCTGTCTGACAGCTGGTGAGGCGGCCTTGGATAATTGGAGGCTTGCCCAAACAACTTTGTATTGCACGATCGAACCCTGCGCCATGTGCGCAGGGGCTATGCTTCTCACAAGGATCCATACCCTTGTTTGGGGAGCTCCAGATATCAGGCATGGGGCTAATGGAAGCTGGGTCGACCTGTTTGAAAAAAAACATCCGACCCATACCTTGGAAATAAAATCAGGTATTTTGGAAGAGTTTGCCGCCCAGTTGCTAAAAGATTTTTTTCAAATGCAGAGGAACAAGAAAAGCAATGGCGAAGAATGAAGGCTGGGCAGCAATAGAAAGTCTTCTCCGTGAGATGATTGAAGGGCAGCATGCCCATTTGCTTAAGTGTGCAAAAAGGATTGTTCCAGAAGTGACTGCGGACGATATCATGCAGCCCAATGATTTTCCTGATTTGGAAAATCACCCTGTTTTTCGTTACGAAGAAGGCGCCCTTGCAGGTATGCAAAGCGTCCAGATGGCCTTAAGGGCCTTAAAAAATGAAGCTTGAGTTCGTCAGTTACCAGCACGGGATTCATCAACTAGAAGGCTTTTTTGCCTGTCCTAAAAAAGACCATCTGCCACTTGTAGTTCTTTGCCATGCCTGGGCAGGAAGGGGCACTTTCATTTGCAAAAATTACAAAATCAACATGTATTTATAATGACTATCATTAACCCTTAGGAGATGAATAGGTGTTAATTCCGAATTGGCGGCGTTAAAAATTTCAGGTTCCCGATTAGGCCATTGTTCGTGGTGGACGGCAAGGGGAAGGCCAAGGACGCCGCTTAAACCAAAAAGATGGAGAGTCGAACACCAAAACTTATCTTTCCCGCATAATTCCAAGAATTGTTCATTTGATTGGATAAACAACTCATCTTGAGTTTTTTGCCTCAAACGCTCATCTAACCTTGCAGCTTTTTTAATCAGCGGAGAATAGTGCGTCCCCACTCTTTTTCCCCAATTTGGAAAACGTTTATTTAAATGTTTTGCCATCTCGGTTGTAGGGCTATCTTTTAAAAGTACATCGATGATTCTCGAAGCATCATCTAATGAAGCGTTGGAATTTATTTTTTTTAAATCCTTTTGCATCGCGCTTTCAATGGTCAATAGATCGCTTTTATAATAAAGACCCGCTTTATTCATTAAATCATCATTGTATTCCAATCGGTCTGAGTCAATATATCCAAGACATCTTTCAGAAAGAGGGCTTTCTTCGTTTAAGTGCTGTTTAATAAATTCAATCCCTTTTTGACGCAAAACTTGAGCTGTAACGAGGTTATTGTCTATCGTAAGCATTTCCGGGTACTGCAGTTCAAGCCCTTTGATAATGGAATAAAGCTGGCAGTTTCCATCGCCGGGGACATCAATAATGCAGGGGCTTTGTTTGCTTGCGATTAGACTCTCCCTTCTTGTGCCTTGTTTCACTGAGGCTGCCGGAAAAGGTCTGGGCAAATATTTTTTCGGAGGGCGCTTGACTTGGGTAAGAGCTGGTTGTTGAGCAGGAGGAGGAGCTTCTGAAGTAAGCAATTCAAAAAATTCACTCAGATTGTCTTCTTCCTCGTCTTTATTTGAAAAAATATCGCACAAAATGGGTAAAAGGGAAGGGCGAGGATCCTGGCTGAATTCTCGAGCTTCTGAAGGAAATTCACTGACATCGTTGCGATGGGATTCAAAATTAACCTGCGCAACAGTATCGACCTTCTTCACTAAATTAAAGCAGTAGGAGGGAAGATTCATCAGTTTTTTCCAAAACTTATTTAAAAAATTACCCACCTTTAAAGGTGCTTCAGTTAATAATGAAATTGTACTATTTAAGTTTAATCTAATCATGATATTTAAATTTTTTTTAGTTTAATAATAATCTTTTTGTTTTTTAATTTGATTAATTTGTTGTTAAGAATTGGTAAATCAATTCACAAAATTTTTGGTTGTTTTTTATCTTGGAAGTGAGTATCCTATTATTCTTAAATCTAGAATGTAAAGGAGCCTCCAATGAAAAAAAATGTTCACCCCGCTTACCAGAACGTCTTGTTTGTCGATTCAGCTTCGGGCTATCGCTTTATTTGCGGATCTACTCTTCAAACAGATGCCAGAGAGACTTTTGAAGGGGTCGAGTATCCTGTCAGCTATTTATCGATCTCTTCTTCTTCCCATCCTTTCTTTACGGGAAGCAAGCAGCTCGTCGACTCGGAAGGACGCGTTGAGAAATTTAAAAAGCGTTTTGAAAGACATAAAGAAGCAGCAAAAGATGAATCTGAAAAAGAAGGACAGCCTCAGGAACAAGAAGGACAGCCTCAGGGAAAACAAGCGGCCCCTAAAGCTGCTGTTAAAAAAGCTCCTGCAAAAAAATAAGGCAACCAGTTTCTTGAATGGAAAATAAGGTTAATCAACTTCTAGAGCGCTTTGCGGAGGTCGAGGAAATTCTCGGCCACCCAAAAGTTTTCGACGATCAAAAAAAATACCGCGCGCTTTCTCAGGAGCACGCTTATCTAAGCGAGCTTAAGCAAGCGTGGGAAGCTAAGAGCTCTGTCGAAAAACAGCTTGAAGATAACCAGGAAATGCTTAAGGCTGAAAGAGACCTTGAGTTTGCCGAGGTACTTAGAGAGGATATCCGACAGCTCGAAACGCGCCATCAAGAGATTATCACTTCAATCGAAACACTTTTGGTGCCGCCGGATCCCCTGGATCATCGCCCTTCCATCATGGAATTGCGCGCTGGGACAGGCGGCGATGAAGCGGCTATCTTTGTGGGCGATTGCGTACGAATGTATAAGCTTTTTGCAGACCGCAAGGGTTGGCGCTATGAGCTTCTTTCCTGTACGCCATCTGATATGGGCGGCTTTAAAGAATATGTCATGGTCCTTACCGGTGAAAATATTCACCGCTTCCTGCAATATGAAGCGGGAACTCATCGCGTTCAACGCGTTCCTGAAACAGAAGCACAGGGAAGGGTTCACACATCCGCCATTACCATCGCCGTGCTACCTGAGCCAGATGAAGACGAAGAGATTGATCTGGATGAGAAAGATCTCCGTATTGACACCTATCGATCGTCAGGAGCCGGCGGACAGCACGTCAACACGACCGATAGTGCCGTCCGCATCACGCACGTTCCATCAGGTATTGTTGTTTATTGCCAGGAAGAAAGAAGCCAGCACAAGAACAAAGATAAAGCGATGCGCCTTTTAAAGGCAAAAATGGCTGAAATCGAGCAGCAGAAAAAGCATGATGCCATGTCCAGCACGCGTGCCTCTCAAGTAGGTTCAGGAGATCGCTCGGAAAGGATTCGTACGTATAACTTTCCTCAGAACAGGGTCACCGACCACCGCATTAATTTGACTAAATATAATTTAGATCAAGTGATGGAGGGAGACTTAAGTGAAATTACAACAGCGCTGGTGGCTTATTTTCATCAGGAAAAGCTTAAAGGGGCTATTTGACCTGTCGAGAAGCCTTGCTTCACCTTCAATCTTTATTAATTGCAAAATCTAACTCTAGGCAAGAAGCGGAAGATATCCTTTCACTTGTGATTGGCTGCAACCGTTCGGATCTCTATCTGCAAGGCGATCGAGAGCTTGAGTCCTCTCTTTTCGAGACTGCGCTTCAGTATGCTGAAAGGCGCATAGCAGGAGAGCCTCTGGCGTATATCCATGGCAGAGTGGAGTTCTATGGCTGTCACATCACTGTCAACTCATCCGTGTTGATTCCACGCCCTGAAACCGAAGTGCTGGTTGATCATATTGTCCAAGTATTAAAAAAGGATAGAACTGAAGGGAAAGTTTTGCTTGATCTTTGTTGTGGTTCGGGTTGCATAGGGATTGCACTTAAAAAAAAGTTTCCTTCCCTGATTGTTCTTTTAAGTGATGTTTCAGCTGAAGCCCTAAAAATCGCTTCAAAAAATGCAACAATCAATCAGGCTGATGTAGAGTTTTTATGTGGCGACTTATTAGCTCCCCTGGCCGGGCGTAAAGTCGATTATTGCGTATGCAATCCTCCCTATGTGACAGAAGCTGAGTATGAGGTTCTTGATGTGGAGGTCAAAGAGTTTGAGCCGCGTCTGGCGTTAGTCGGCGGCAAGGATGGCTTGGAATTTTACCGCAGGCTGGCAAGCGGCCTGGGGGGGTGTCTTAGTCGGTCGGGGAAAGCCTGGTTGGAAATCGGATATACGCAAGGGAATGAGTTAGAAAAGCTGTTTACATTTCCTCCGTGGAAAAAAACATGCCTGAAAAACGATTGGGCAGGACATCACCGCTTCTTTTTCCTTGAGAATGAATGATTTTTATAGTATCATTTTTACTTTTATCATTAGCGAACTTTTGAGTTTATATGCTAGGGACCCTGACCACACAATTACAAGGAATATTTTCCAAGCTGAGCGGCAAGAAAAAGCTCACTGAGGATAATATTGCCGAGGCTGTCAATGAAGTGCGTTTGGCTTTATTGGAAGCGGACGTCAACTATAGTGTGGCTAAAACCCTTGTTAAGCACGTTAAAGAGAAGTCCCTTGGCGAACAAGTGTTCAAATCGGTTACACCCGGGCAGCAATTCATTAAGATCGTCCATGATGAACTTGTGGCATTGATGGGAAGCGATGAAGCAGAGCTGCAGCTGAACGGGAAGCCGGCAGTCATTATGCTCTGTGGATTGCAGGGAGCCGGAAAAACGACTCATTGCGCCAAGCTGGCCCGCTACCTTAAGAAAAAAGGGCTTTGCAAGAACCCTTTAATGGCCGCTTGCGATTTGCAAAGGCCGGCTGCTGTTGAGCAGCTCAAGACTTTAGGGCAGCAAATCCAAGTTCCTGTCTTTTCAATGGAGGGAGAGAAGGATCCAGTGCGCGTGGCGAAAGCTGCCCTTAAGAAGGCGGCTGAAGATGGGCATGACATTTTAATTGTCGACACAGCAGGCCGTTTGCATATTGACGACGAGTTGATGACCCAGCTTGAGCATGTAAAAGCGGCTTTAAGTCCTGATGAAATCTTATTTGTAGCAAATGCGACGACCGGTCAGGATGCCGTCAATGTAGCGACAGAATTTAATCGACGCATGGCTGTCACAGGTTCTATCCTGACCATGCTGGATGGAAATGCGCGCGGCGGCGCGGCCATTTCTATTCGTGAAGTGACTGGAAAGCCCTTAAAATTTGAAGGGATTGGTGAAAAAGTTGATGATTTGCAGCTTTTTAACCCCAATTCCATGGCTGACCGTATCCTGGGAATGGGAGACACAATCAATCTCGTCAAAAAAGCGAAAGAGCATATTGACGAGGAAGAGGCACAAAAGCTCGAGCAGAAGATCCGTTCGGCGACCTTTACCTATGAAGACTATTTAAAGCAGATCCAGACTGTAAAAAAAATGGGATCATTTAAAAGCCTTTTAGGAATGCTTCCTGGAATGGGACAGCTGCCCGCCATGGATTTTGATGAGAAAGAATTTTTTAAAGTGGAGGCAATGATTTTATCAATGACTCCGCATGAACGAAATGAGAAAGAAGAACTCAGCCCTTCAAGGCGTAAACGTTTGGCGCTTGGAAGTGGAACTAAACTTGAAGATATCAATAAATTAGTCAAATCGTTTAAGCAAGCGAAGCAATTTTTTAAAAACATGCCAAATATGAAACAATTAGAAAAGATGTTGGGAGGCTCCTTATGGCGCTAAAAATTAGGTTACGGCAGCAAGGCCGTACAAATCGTGCATTCTACCGCTTGGTAGTGACTGATTCTCGCACACCACGAGATGGAAAATACTTGGAAGCATTGGGTTGGTATAATCCGATAGAAGTGGAAGATGAACAAAAGCTTTCTGTAAAATCAGACCGCGTTCAACACTGGTTGAACTTAGGGGCCGAGCTGACAGAGAATGCAGCCAGTCTTGTGAAAAGAGTGGCGCCTGAAGTGATGCGCGCGCAAAGAGATAAGCAGCTTGTGCAAAAAGCAAAAGCGGCTGCCAAGCGCAAGACAAACTCTAAGGCTGCGTAAGTTCAGGTGATCGTCGACATTTTGTCTCTTTTTCCCCGCTATTTTCAAGGACCTTTTAGTGAAAGCATGTTGAAGCGAGCGCAGGAAAAGGGG
>JAJTHR010000301.1 GCA_021298935.1 Parachlamydia sp.
AAATTTGACTTGTGATCACCTTCATCTTTAAAAGATCTCTCCTTGTTGATATTCAAAGATATCAACTTCGAAAAGATCTTTTAAATCTGAAGCGCTGACAAGCCAACTTTATGGTTTTATTTTTGGGAAATGGTATTACAACAGCCAGGAAGTAATCGACTTTTTTGAAAATTTTTTGGTGATTGAATGTGAAAAAATAGTGTTCAGACAGGGGTTCTTCTGAAAGATAAGTATGAACCCTTAACCCTGTTTCTTCAAAGAGCTCTCTTTTAGCCGCATGCTTAGGTGATTCACCTTTTTCTGGATGCCCTTTAGAAAAAGCCCACTGTCCGGCTTGATGCTGCACGAGCAAGAGTGCGGGCCCCTTTTTTGATAGGCGCAAAGGGACAATCCCGCACGAGTATTCATTAACCATTGTAGGGAGCTAGCACGATGCAGGCATTGTGGCCGCCGAATCCAAAAGAACTGGACAAAGCCGCCTTGATTTTGAATTGCTCCGCTTTTGTGGGGATATCGAATTCAAGATTAGGCTCTGGATTTTCGAGATTAATCGTGGGATGAATCCAACCGTCACAAATGGCTTTCACACAGGCAATCGCCTCAACCCCTCCTGCAGCGCCAAGAAGGTGACCAATCATCGACTTTGTGGAATTAATCTTAATTGAAGACGGATTCTTGAACACTTTTTTCATGGCATTGATTTCAGCCATGTCGCCAGCTGGCGTCGATGTCGCATGTGCATTGATGTAATTAATATCTTCTGGTTGAATGCCGGCATCTTCCAGCGCTTTTCTGATGCAAAGAGCCACTCCTTCGCCATCGGCGCGCGGCTCCGTCATGTGATAAGCGTCGCAAGAAAGGCCGCCTCCCAAATACTCTGCCAAAATCGTTGCACCCCTTGCCAAAGCATGCTCAAGACTTTCCAGGACAAGTACACCCGCTCCCTCGCCCATCACGAAACCATCCCTTCCAATGTCCCAAGGACGTGATGCCTTGGCCGGCTCATCGTTGCGTGGCGAAAGGGCTTTGCAGGCGCAAAATCCAGCTAATCCTATCGGCAAGATAGGGGCCTCGGTACCACCTGCAAGCATCAGATCGGCTTCCCCCCTGCGGATATGCTCGGCAGCTGAAAAGAAGGCATTATTAGAGGTCGCGCAAGCCGTTGAAATGGAGTAGTTAGGCCCCATAAAGCCAATGTCCATGCCTAGTAAAGCACCGCACATATTGGTAAGTATAAAGGGAATAAGAAAAGGTGTCACCTTACGACTTCCTTTTTCATTTAAAGTCTGAACCCCATCTGCGAATATGGACATTCCCCCCATTCCAGACCCGATTAAAATGCCGCAACGCGTTTTATCTAGGAAATTCAGTTGATCGCCGGTTAAATGGGCAGACTCTAAAGCCTTTTTTCCAGCCACCATCGTGTAGGCAATTGACTTGTCGATACGGCGCGCTTGTTTTCTTTCGATGTAGTCGCCCGGATCAAATTCGTGAATGCTCGCTGCAAAGCGTGTGGAGTAATCATCGCAGGTGAATTGAGTAATCGGAGTAACGCCACTTTTCCCCTCCAATAGGTTTTGGTAAAAAACATCTACATCATTTCCAAAACAAGAAACGACCCCCATTCCGGTAATGACGACTCTTTTATTTTTCATGCATTTTTCTCAGATCTGAAGTGACAATGGGAACATCGACAATGCGGCCTTTCTGCCAAAGCTCTTCAAGGGCATATTTCTCACGCAAATCAGGAACAAGAAGATGCACGATAAAATCAACATAATCCAAAACCACCCATTCCCCTTCCCGCTCCCCTTCCACATGATAAGGATGCTGTCCAAGTTTTGAAAGTTCATCCATGATGGTTTGGCTAAGGGCTCGGACGTGCCGATCGACTGTTCCCTCTGCAATGACAAAATAATCTGTCATATTGCTGACGTTTCTTACGTCAAGCACTAAAATATTAAATCCTTTTTTATCATAAATGGCTTGTGCCACTTCTGTTAAAATTTTTTCATTTGACATACATACCCAAAGATTTAAAAGATGAAATAATAGCAGACATCTTAGTTAAGATCTATAGATATCATTTTCAAAAATATAGCTTAATGACTTGGCTGGAATTAAATGGCCGCAATAAAGTTTTTTTAAAAGGCGTGAGCGGAGCTCTGTAGAAGAAATATCGATTTGGCGCGTCTTAAATTCCACCATCGCTTGGCTTGAACCTAGAAAGGGCGTGCCCGGCCTGGATCCGACCAGCAAGGTGACCAATTCAGTAATTTTTTCAGATTCATGCCATTTTTCAAATTGGCTTGAACAATCATCTCCCAGCAATAAATAATAAAGGTAATAAGGATGCTCTTTAATAAGAAAACGCAGGGTATCAATTGTATAAGAGGGGGGGGGGCGCTTGGCTTCAATATCCAGGCACTTAAAATAAGGAATATCTTTAATAGCCAGCCGGACCATTTCAATCCGTTCCTGGTGGCTGGCATGCTGCCTTTCCTTTTGAGGATTAAGCCTTGCAGGAATAAACCACACCTCATCGAGATGGGCTTTTTCCTTTAATTCAATGGCCAAGTTGATATGCCCAAAATGAATAGGATCAAAAGAGCCTCCTAGCAAGCCAATTTTCTTACTTTCCAAGAATTTCCCAGCCCATATCCAGGCATACCTGTTTTAATTTATCATCAGGATTAACACCAACGGCGCGGGCCGCATGGGCAAGCAAAGGGATATCCAAGTGGCTATCTGAATAGGCAACTGTAAATTCGGGGTCGCAATCCAATTCATTCACCAGATGCCTGACACATTCCACTTTCTTATGCCCATCGACAATATCAGACACATGAGAAAAGACACCCTGGTCATCTACAGCATAAACAGTGGCTTTCCAATGCTTAATGCGCAACCGATCTGCAATCAAACGAACGAGGAAATCTGGCGAACTGGACAAAATGGCGACATCATCCCCTCTTTGCTGAGCTTCCAATAGGCGTATTTGCACAAGAGGGTTATACAAACGGCTTAATTCATTATCCAAAAAAGCATTGGCATGGTTACATATCGTCTCACTACACGCCCCTTTGAATAAACGATTAAAAATTTTGTAGTGAAGCTCCCCCATTGAAAGAGTAAAGTACTTGTGCCTGATATAATAACTTAAACAAGCAATCAGCGTGAAAAGGGAAAATTTTGTTTTTTTATAAAGATAAGCGCCAAAACGATAGCTGCAATTGACCTTAAGCAGGGTATGGTCTAGATCAAATATGCATAAATTTCTGGTAGGGGCCAAAAAAACCTCAGTCATCAAATTATTTCTTTAATTCTTTGACTTAGCGATTCTTTAATTTAGATTGCAAGGCATTTATTTTATCCTCAATTTCCGCAATACCTAGATTGGCTTTTTCCAATCGTTCTTTCTCCTCGCTAATCTGGGCGTTCGTTTGCATCGCCTTTTCAAAATCCAGACCAGAAGAACCAGCTTTTTTCCTTAATACTTCCAACTGTTCCTTAATTTCCTGCCGTCTTTCTCTTCTTTGTTCAAGAATGTCCTTCAACTGCTGCAAAGCCTGCTTATCATCTTCAGAAAGATCCATTAGCGCTTTTTCATTCTTTTCAGTAATGACATCCTTTAAAGGTTTTAACTGCCGCTCAATCTCAAGTTTTTCCCCCTTATTTAAGGAGGCCTCCTGGATTTGGTTGAGAAGTGTGTCTCTTTCCCCTATCAGCTGTTCAAGCGAATAAGATTCGGCAGACTGCAATAAATTTTGGACCGCGCTGCGTAGACTTTGTATTTTTTCTTTCTTTTGACGGTTCTTTTCAATTTCAAATTGATTCCTTGCCTCATCTTCT
>JAJTHR010000014.1 GCA_021298935.1 Parachlamydia sp.
AAATTTGACTTGTGATCACCTTCATCTTTAAAAGATCTCTCCTTGTTGATATTCAAAGATATCAACTTCGAAAAGATCTTTTAAATCTGAAGCGCTGACAAGCCAACTTTATGGTTTTATTTTTGGGAAATGGTATAATTTCATCTGATTCTCTAATTCAGGTAATTCTTGAATCAAAACATCTTTATAGATAGCCGCTAGCTTTTTTAAGTTTTCAGAAGACGACGCAGTTGGCTTAAGGATAACATAATCTCCATATTTATGATCTACGAGTGGTTTTGGCTCCCCTTTTATTGGACAAAGTGAACAATGATCTGGATATTTTATATTACTAATTGGTTCCATTTTTATTCTATATTTAATTATAGAAAAATAATTGTAAAACAAATTTATTAACTAATTATAAATTAAACTTAAAATTTACTTCAGGAAATAACTAGAAGATCAATTTCAGGAGGCAGCACATCGCCGATCTCCTGGGCGATATTTCCCCTTAGCATTTGAAGCATGGCGCTATGGCGGGGTTTTCCTAAGATAATACGAGATACCCTTAATTCACGCGCCATCTCAACGATCGTATCGACGGGAGAATCGCTGACCGCGTAGAAAAATTTAATTTTCATCTCGTGCGAGCTGTCTTTTGTGTAGTCAAAGATGCGGCAGGCATCCTCATCATCTATCCATGTGCGGTTTTTATCTTCTTCGGTAATCACTTTCTGTTCACGAATGAACACAATATAAAGAGGCTGATCATGGCGGTTTGCCTCTTGCAAGGCAAAATTCAATGTTTTTCCGATTGTCCGAACGGCACATAGAATGGCGCCATGATGAAGGGGCGTGCGGTTATCTTCTGTAAAAAGTGACGCGTGCTTAAGTTTGACTTTCTTCGTTGCCCATTGCCTCTGCCGATGTTCAATCACAAATGCCCTTAAAATCAATCCGGCTGTTAATAAAGAAAGGGCAAAACGACGTGCACTCGGCTTGTTAATAAAAAGGGTGATTTCAATCAGAATCATCAAGCAAAAGGTGAAATACATCAAATAGCGCTCTCTCTTACTCATAGGCAGGTTCTTATCAAAGGCATTCGCCCCTAAATTCGTGGCAATCGCCCCGACAAAGCCGACTGCATAAAGATCGGCCAAAAGGGCAATGTCATGGACAAAAACCAGCAGCAGGGCAGAGGCGCATGTCGCTAAAATCAAGGGGAATTTAGGAACCCCAAACGAGGTCAATTTTTGAAAAAAAGCGGGCATTTCGCCGTCTCTGGACATTAAAAAGAACAGGGAGATGAGTGCATTGATCGCCGTATTGACAGCCGATAGTAAAAGAATAGCAAAGGAAAGACTAATAAAGCCTCCCACAGCAAACCCCACGCCTTCACTTGCTCCTAATTGAGTCGAAAAATAATTCGCCATAAAGCGGAGCATCGCATCCCTGATGCTTTCTCCCTCCGACGTTTCGACATGTCCATCCACCAAATGGAGTCCGGGAAGGGCATGCATGGCAAGGCCAAAAAGGGCAGTGAACACACACACCTCAATCATGACCATTAAGATCGCTTTTTTGGAAGTGCGGTGGACAGACGGGTTCTCGTCGGTGCTTCCCGGATCGAGCTTCATCACCCCGGTAATCGTGGCGATGGATTCAACTCCTGAAAGGGCCACAATGATGCCGACAAAGCTATTCCAGTTTTTAAAAAATCCTCCCTCCAGCGGTTGAACTGAGCTGAAGGCATCCATTAAAAAAGGAAGTGAGAGAAGCGCCAGGGTAACGACAGAGGTGACAGTAATGAGTGCAACGGCAAGCGCCAGATTACCTGTATGGCGGGGACCGAAAAAATTGATGCACCCGATAAAAAAAATCGCTCCGATAGCCCAAAAAACGGGGTAGGCCACACCCAGATAGGCAAAACACGAGAGGGAGCTCAAGGCTGCCGTTACAAGATAATCGGCAATTAAAAAAAGGCCCCAATGAGGGCAAGCACCTCTGATTTTTTACGGGCGGACGCATAAACGCCTCCACCCACAGGATTGAATTTACAAATGGTGATGTAATTGATGCCAACGAGGGCAGTTAAAATGCTGACCAGTAAAAGTAGCCAGAATGAGCTATAGGCCGCAATAGCAAAGGCAAGTCCAAGCACATACGCCTTACTGGTTCCCCAGTCGCCGTATAAAATGGCGGCAGCCTGGTAGGCATTTACATTGCGGGGTCTTTTCGTGAGGTTAGCCATGTCATCATTTTGCTTTTTTTTCTCACTATAAGAATCTTGCGATAAAAAGCAACCGTCAAGAGATCACAAACCTGTCTGAATAATGGATCATCATATAATCGCGACTATTAAATTTAAGAATTGTAGGATATTATATTTCATTATTTACTTAAGTTGGAGAGACGACAAGAGGCTAAACCAATCAGATAGATGAAATTGAAGTGCAGTTGGAAGTGACAACTGGGATTACTATCCGAAACATTCGGAAATTGATCTTGAAAATGTACCATGTATGTATATATGAATATTCTACATTCAGTATCTATAGTACACCAGTTATGAATTAAACTGTGATTCTTAGGATCGTACCAGGAATACTCTATGAACATGATGTAGGTCTGTAGTCTGTAGTATACAGTTTATAAACAAGGATAAAACTATTATTAGGACAATTAGGAACAACATAAAACTGCATTGACCTAGAGCTTAAATGGTAAAAGAAATAACGTTCCCATGCAAGGAATAACACTTTCAAAATATTAAAATTTCAAATTCTCTTTGGCCTACAATACGTTGGAATGTGGGACTGAGCTGTTTTATGCCCCGAAGTTACCTGAACACTGTACATGTACGTGATGTTTTGACTTTTTAGGTATGTAATGTACTTTTCGTTGATACTGGTTTTTATATTTGTCATACTAAATTTTACACTAACAAATCCTACCCGGCTATGAAAAATTAAAAACGTCATGATATTTACCACTGTTGACAAACACGTATAGTTTTCGTGTTTTTTGTAAAAATTGAAAGGGAGTATTAATTAAAACAGCTCATTACATATACAGAAATTTTTTCCTATTGTAGACTTAATGAACTTCCAAAATTTGAAAATTTCTGTACTCTCCTTACAACAAGATACAGTTAG
>JAJTHR010000203.1 GCA_021298935.1 Parachlamydia sp.
AAATTTGACTTGTGATCACCTTCATCTTTAAAAGATCTCTCCTTGTTGATATTCAAAGATATCAACTTCGAAAAGATCTTTTAAATCTGAAGCGCTGACAAGCCAACTTTATGGTTTTATTTTTGGGAAATGGTATAAGGTGAGTTTTAAATGTTCAGAAATGCAATTATTCCATGCTTTCGCCTTTTCAGATAAGCGTGCACATAGATAAATGGTGTCATGACAATAGAGTTGCCCGGCATGCAAAAAAAAGCAAAATAAATAAAAAACTTTTCTCATCAATTACACTCTGCTTAAATTAGTGTATTTTGCGACAATGGTTTTTACACTATTGTCTTTGGAAAAATAAATTTTATACGTCAGGCCCATCGATCCCTCATAGGCTTCTTTGACCTGTCCGATTCCAAATGTTTTATGAAAAAGTGTATCCCCCGGCTGAAAAACTTCGCTGGTCGGTTGCACTGGTTTTTCTACATGCACCATTTTTTCTTTTAAAAGAGGGTGCGGTGCCGGCAAGCTTTTTCGCGGCGACAAAGAGGGATGCCGCACTTTCTCAACATAATCCATTGGAATTTCTTTTAAAAACCGGCTGGGCCTTTGAAAACGCAAATTGCCCCACAAATAACGGGTGTGGCAAAAACTTAAATGCAAAAATTCTTTTGCCCGCGTCATTCCTACATAACAGAGCCTGCGCTCCTCTTCCACGTCTTCATTGCGGCCGATTGAATTGACATGCGGAAATAAGTCCTCTTCCAGACCTGCTAAAAAGGTAACTGTAAATTCCAGTCCCTTGCCGTTATGAATGGTCATTAAATTCAAGCGATCATCGGCCTGGTCGAGTTCGTCCAGATTGGATTTGAGCGACAACTCTTCTAAAAAGGCTTCTAAACTTGGATTTAAAGCCGATTCTTCCCATTCTGCAGCTTTTGCGATCAAGGCATTCAGATTCTCCTTCCGATCCTCAAAAGTTTCACGGTCTTCACCCAAAAATTTCAAGTAGCCTGTCTGTTCGATGGCCCCTTGCACTATATCCTTTACGGAACCCTCCTTAATCAAGGGACGCAGCCTTTGAATAATAGAAAGATACTCTGCCAACCCCTCTTTCTGCTTGGATGTCAAACGGGCAGGAGCTGCAAGTTCCTCCTTCATCAAGGCTTCGCAATAAGCGAGCAGAGTCAATCCATCCAGATTTGCACCGTGTCTGATTTTTTCGATGGTGGCTTCTCCAAGACCTCTCTTTGGGATATTTATCGTGCGGGTAAAGGCGATGTAATCGGTCCCCGATTTTGCAAAACGCAAAAAGGCCAAAATGTCCTTGATTTCTTTTCTTTGATAGAACGAAACACCTCCGATAATCACATAAGGAAGGCCCCGGTAAAGAAGAAAGTCTTCAAAAGCGCGCGACTGGGCATTCGTGCGATAAAAAATGACCATTTCTTTTAAAGGGATCTCCTTGTTACGGTAGTAGGCTACTTGCGAAGCGATAAATTCGGCTTCCGCCCGTTCATCCTCACCCATAAACAATTTGATCTTTTCCCCTGGTCCTAAATCGCTCCATAAATCTTTTTCGATGCGGTTTTCATTATTTTTAATCAAGGCGTTGGCGCACGTCAGTATGTTTGTCCGGCTGCGGTAATTTTGCTCCAATCGAATGACCTTAGCCCCAGGAAAATCGCGTTCAAAATTGAGGATATTGCGCACCTTGGCTCCTCGCCAGGAATAGATAGACTGGTCGGGATCGCCGACAACAAATAAATTGGTCCGTTTTTCAACAAGTAGCTGCGTCATGCGGTACTGGGCTTCATTTGTATCCTGGTATTCATCGATCAAAACAAATTCCCACCTGTTTTGAAAACGGCTAAGCACTTCGGGAAAATCTTCCCAGATCTTTACCGTCAAAAATAAAAGGTCGTCAAAATCAACAGCATGGTATTCAAGGAGCTTTCGCTGGTAGAGGGCATAGACAGCCGGGAATGCTTCCTCGACTTCCGAGCCGTCCGTATAGGTGGTGATGTCGCTTGGATAGAGCAGGTCATTTTTTGCTTTTGAAATCAAACCTCTGAACGGCTTGACCTCCATTTTTTTTCCCTTCAAATTCAGCTCGGAGAGGCACGCTTTGATCAGCCGCTCAACATCTTCCTCATCATAAATGGTAAAATCGCGCCCGTAACCCAGCACGTGGATGGATTCTCTCAGCACCCTTGCCCCCAGACTATGGAATGTACAGATGATGACAGGATGTTGGGTGATTTTGGCCACACGCTCCTTCATCTCTTGCGCAGCTTTATTGGTAAATGTCACGGCAAGGATTTTCGAGGCGGGAATGCCGCTTTCAATCAGATGCAAGATACGCTGCGTCACAACGCGGGTTTTACCGGATCCGGCGCCAGCCAATACAAGAGCCGGCCCCTCTAATACCTTGACAGCCTCTTTCTGAGCCGGATTGAGTTTAATTAACGGATCCATTTCCTGCACCCAAATTTCCGTAGCGATGGTAGTCATGACTCAAACTCACTTCCCTTAAATAATGCAATAATTCAATTCTTCCATAGGACAGGACATCTGCCCTATCCACTCGACAAGCATGCTGCGCAAAGCTTTCATATAAACTCTCAGACACGGGGCTCAGCAGCCTGACACGCTCCAGCTCCCCCCTTTCAATCCTTTGCATCAACTCCTCTTCACTTTCTTTTCTTATCTGAATGAAAGAGGGGATATTTAGTTGGCCGAATTCTCTATCATCTTCCACGCTTACTTCCAAAGGAGTTTTACAAATGATGGCCGCTGCAATGACCCTCAAAATATCAAGACGGGCGTCATCTTTTCCGACTCTCAACATAATTTTTCTACGCGGAACGTAAAGCTGCAAGTTATCCTGTCCAAGCACCTGGCTTACGTCATGCCCTTTTGAAAAATAACAGGCATAGTGAAAGGCATAGCTATTTAAGCTCGCCTGCCAAACTACTTTATCATTGATGAATGTAGCCGCGGAAGCATTGAATGCGATCAGGTCATCGTTAAAGGCGCCTGTTTCAACTGGCAACTTAAGTTCTACAGGCTGCATAAAATGCAGTAGGTAATTTGGGCCGCCCGCCTTAAATCCCCTTCCAAAGCTGCTTTCCTTGCATCCTCCGAAAGGCTGACGCTGTACAATGGCACCCGTCATCGTCCGGTTAATATAGCAATTGCCTACTTCAATCTTTGCCAGCCATTCTGCCTGCTCCCTGACATCTAGCGAATGTAGGCCGGCCGTCAAGCCGAATGGTGTTTGA
>JAJTHR010000048.1 GCA_021298935.1 Parachlamydia sp.
AAATTTGACTTGTGATCACCTTCATCTTTAAAAGATCTCTCCTTGTTGATATTCAAAGATATCAACTTCGAAAAGATCTTTTAAATCTGAAGCGCTGACAAGCCAACTTTATGGTTTTATTTTTGGGAAATGGTATAAATTATTAATTAAAAATTCCTTTAATCAAAAATTAAATATAGCAAAAAAACAAATAAAAATTCAATTGTAATTTAATTAATGATTTAAGCATTGAATAAGCGACATGGCTGAAATTAGACGAAGTGTTTGCGAGGCCTCATGCAAACGAGTGACCAAAAAAGGGAGGGAGGAGTGGGAGCCTATGCGGCCAAGCCCTTCGAGAATTTTAATTTTTACATCCATATTGGCGCCTGCGTAACCCTTTTCCAACACGGCAATCGCAGCCTCTTCGCGCGACCACAATGAAACAATGAGCGCTGCCTGCAGGGCCAAAGCAGGGCTTGGATCATGCATTAAATGCCTGACAACTTCAATGGCTGCATCTCCTCCTTCCGATAATAGAAGAGCAGCAGCCGAGCCTGTAATGCCCCATGTCTTTTCCAATAAAAATAAACGGATCTCTTCCTCTATACCGGGCGTTTTCAATTGCGCTAATACATTGTACATCTGGAGGCGTGTTAATTGGTTTTGTGCTTCTGTTGGGAAGTCGCTTTCTTTTTCGTTATGTTTTTTTAGGCAAACAGCTTCAAATTGCCCATACTCTTTATGGCACCAATTCCTTTTGTCTTCTTTAAGCGCACTCTTGATTACTTCAGCTGCCTCATTGAGTAAAAGACGCTGCCCGATCAAAGCGAGGGAAAGGTTGACACGTACAAAAGGATCGAAATGGCTGGTAAAATGTTTTTCGCAAAAACTCATTCCATAGGGCCCCAGTCCCTTAAGGGCTGCGGCAGCCATCATGCGGACATCCGGATGGGAGGAGAATAAATAGCCTTCAAGTAAAGATCCTCCCTCTTCAGGTGCGTAGAGTGCCAGAAGCCAGGCGGCTGACAGGGCCGATTCATAAGGCCCTTTGTTTGCCCCTTGGCGGGCAATCTGCAGAAAGTCACTCTCTTGCGGCCTAATCAGACCAAACGCTTGGAAAGCAGCGGCCCTGACGGATGGTTTTTGATCCTTTGCGAGGTTTAGCAAAAGGGGTAATTGCTGGCCCAAATCAAATTGTGCAATGGCTTTGCAGGCTAGCAAACGCAATTCCCCATGCGGGCTTTGGGCAAGATGCACCAGCTCTTTGTCCTGGATTCCTTCAAGCAAGTGGACAAGGCCTTCAACGGCCAGGGCTTTTTCCTCTTGTGAAAATTGCTTCGAGAGAATGATTTTTTCCAAATCCTCCTTCATTTCAACCATTTTCATATTACCAGCAGCCTTGATGGCTTCAAGGCGTACCGCCCTAATTTTTTCCTGATGAAATAAACGTTTTACTTCAACTGCCAAACCGGCATCATGCATGTGACCTGCCAGGCGGGTGGAAAACGTACGAATGGCATAATTTTGATCATGCATGCCTTGGATGATCAAAGCGACACCTTTAGCGTCCTGACAAAAAAATGCAGCCAAAAGGGCAATTTGGCGCGTCAAGGGGGAAGAAGACCTGTTTCCTTTCGCTAAAATGGCCCAAGCCATTTCTTCAAGTAGCTCATGATTATTTTTTTGATCAGGGAAGAGGGTGAGTAGTTGATGCCACCCGTCAAGCATTTCCTTCTCCATGCCTAGAGAGGCTAAAGACCTGATATAACCCGTATGGAGGGAAAGTTCGCCAGGATAGGACAAAAGCCCTCTTTTTGCTTCGTCATAGGCTGACCGCGCATCTTTGATCACCAGGTGAGCGTGCACACGCCTGGCAACCTGATGAGGGGCCGCATCATTCCCCCAAAGATTCAGGGTGAGGGAAAGTAAAAAGAGGACCCCTGTCCTAAAGCACGCCTGCATACACTACGGAGTATCTTTCGTTTGGTAGAAAATGAATCGAGATAGCGTCTAGTGAAGTATTCGGAAAATCATGCAAAAAATCATAGATGGCTTTCATTGATATTTCCGCTGCCCGCTCCCGTGGAAAGCGAAAAATACCCGTGCTAATGGAAGGGAAGGCGATGGCTGTTTTGTTGTTATCGCTCGCCAGTTTTAAACTATTGTAATAGCATGAATAGAGCGCATTTTCTTTTTCCACAGATGTTTCAGGACCCTGCGGCCCAGCGACCACAATCACATGATCAATGTTCTTGTTTTTCAGATTTCCGCTTCCGATCATGGCAGCATATCCTGAAACAAAATGTCCTTGATAATGATCTTTTAAGAGTCCATGCTGATCGGCGTACAACTGCCCCCCTTCATTGTGAATGGCCCCATCGATGCCACTTCCGCCTCTTAAACTAAGATTGGCTGCATTCACGATGACATCAGCCCCGCTTTCAAATAAATTTTGACGACGAATCGAAACAGCACATCGGTTTTCATGGAAACTAAAACCCAAGTGGCTTTCCTGGGGATTAGCAAATAATTTTGCTATCGTTTCCTTTTCTTCGATAGTTAGGTCGCCCGGATAGTTGCGCACTTCATTAATTTCTGTGATCCCTGCCTCTTCCCCCTGAATAACCGGTAATGCCACCTCTTGAACCCTTACTTGTTCCTCGGTCATTTCCTCTTTCTTGCATAGTCGCCCATAAAGAGTTGCCAAGTTGTAAATTAAGCAAATACTAATAGGAATCACGATAGTAAGAAAGCTGATCACTTTGGCTAACGCTAAAACATTTGTTGTAAAATGATTTTCTTGAAAGTTAGAAAGCTCATGCGCCCCATTAAAATAGGAATGATAAAGATTATTGATGGTCATTTAATTATCCGGCTTATTAATTTAAATTTTTCATTTTTTGAATCTTGAATTAATTCAAATAATAATGATTCTACACTAGTTATTCTAATTCCGCAATCGCGCATTTCAGAAAGACCTATTGCATATTGATCCTTGGAACGTGAAGTCGTAGCATCCGCTAGGACGGCGACATTCTTCCCCAGCCGCTTTAGCCCCTTGGCCGTTTGCAAGACGCAAATATGAGCTTCAATGCCGATCAGAACCCATTGTTTAAAGGGCAGTTTTAAAAATTCAGCATTAATCTTCGGATCATCCAGGCATGAAAAAGCGGTTTTTACCAGAGGGATGTAAGAGGTTCCCATCAAAGTTTTTATAGAAGGAAGCGTTCCTCCAAGACCGTCCGGATATTGTTCAGTGATAAAAAGAGGTCTGTCAAGCGCTTGAAAACTTTGGATAGCCTGATGGACGGCTCTCAGGGTTTCACCCCCCCTATCCATTGCCGCAAAGACCTTTTCCTGCATATCGATAATCAATAAAGCAGTCTGATCGATTGAAAAGGGGGTCTGTGCGGAAGAAATCATGCCATGGGACCGAGATCCCTTCCCCCAATTAAGTGAAAATGGAGATGAAAAATGGTCTGGCCGGCCGAAACGCCGTTATTAGTGAGAAGGCGGTACCCCTCTTCGATATGAAATTCTTTTGCCAGTTGCTGCACAACCTGCATGATTTCACCAAGCAATGATGCATCTTCTTTTTGCAGGGCTTGAAAGTTATTAAATTCTTGCTTGGGCATGATCAGCAAATGGACAGGGGCGATTGGATGCAGATCCTTGATGGCTAACACACGCTCGTTTTCAAAAACCTTCTCGGCCGGAAGCTCCCCATTAATAATTTTTCCAAACACAGTTGTCATCGGCATATTTCCTTACTTGTAGAGGGTATTTTAAAATGCGATCAGAATGCAAATCATCCGATCGAGCTTTTAAAACACCCTCTTAACGTGAATTCAAGCGCCTTCATGGCATCGTCTTTTGTTTCCCAAACGGAAATGAAGCGCCCTTTATGGCAAAAAATGGCTCCAGGAATACCTGAAACCCTTTTCAAATCGTCATTAATCAAACCTGCCCACTCCTGAGGCTGAGGGAGGCGTACTTTCATGCGGTCTTGATAATTAGGCGGGATTCCACGCAGCTTCCAATGGGTGCCGGACGGCATAATGACAAATAAAGCGGGATGGTTCTCCCCATTCAGTTCAAAAAAGATTTCAAGCCAGGGCAAGTTCTTATCAAAAATCAGACATTCCTGGCATTTCCCCATGCAGTCTGCAACGGTCGCACGGCAGGATTGAGTGTATTCAAATCGGTCCCATAACCTTTTTAGATGCTGGTAAACAAATTTTAAAGCTTGGCGAAAGGCTTGATCCTGCTCTTCAGGGGTGCATTCATAGTGGATAGGGGTAAAATTGGAAACAATATGAGAAATTGAACAATAGCCAGGAATCAGGGGATCCCTTCCATTGTCATGCGCATCAATTCCCAAAATAAGGCTTTGATTAAAAAAATCGTATTCCTTTTCAGCTAAATAGCCTACTTCTTTCAGGTACTTTAAAATCATGCCGGCGCTGCTAAGAGGGCCTTGATAGTCTGCCTGATGATGGTCGAAAAGTTTTTTTTTGGGATCGTAAACCCCCCCCACATCGCAAACAAATTCACATTTTGACAGCCGAGCAGGATCTCTCGTACGCACAATCTTGTTTTCGTCTATCAGGCCAAAAAGCATGAGCAATGCACAGGCTGTGACCTCATCCGCATGAAAGGTGCCATCGTGAGTTCCGCAGCTTCGATATATTTTTTCCATAATAAACTCAAAAAAATCGAAATGGGATTAAATGTCAATTATGGCACATTGACAATTTCAAAAAAAGGCAATTCAAGGAGTTATAAACATTTAAAAAAAAGGGACCTTAAGTTCCTTTTTGATTAAGGTTTTTAAATCAGATTCAGCCATCAAGTGCGCAAATAGATGAATTTCAATGAGTTAAAGTTTTTAAAAAAATAATAAATAATGCATCACCTCTTTTTTTCAAGTATCTAAACATTTTTTTAGCTATTTACAAACAATTTATTGACAGAGTGTCAACAAAAATAGCGATTGAAGCTCCTTTCTGTGCTAATAATGGCGTACAAAGGGTAAAAACATCTAATTTGCTGGCAAAAAAGAAAAAAAGAG